>JBDNFT010000384.1:0-2935 GCA_041689695.1 Planctomycetaceae bacterium
CGGCTCGGCAGGAGCCTCGCGCTCCCATCTTCACAACTAAGTGCGACTGCACCCTCACCATCAGACGTTACCAGTCACCACGGCACTCCGCCCGCTTTTGATTCTTTGTTGCCGGAGTTTCGTCGTCTCTGTGAAGTGGTCGCTCGACTCCGCGCGCCGGGCGGGTGTCCATGGGATCGGCAGCAGACGATGAAGACGATCAAACCCTATACGCTGGAAGAAACCTATGAACTTCTTGAAGCCATTGATGCGGACGACAACGATGCGATTTGCGAAGAGCTGGGAGATGTGTTGTTGCAGGTGATTCTTGATTCGCAGATCGCTGCTGATGAGAAACGATTTGTCCTGACCGACGTTGTTCGCAACATCGCCGACAAAATGATACGTCGTCATCCGCACGTATTTGGCGATGTGAACGCTCCGACCGTCGCTGACGTGAAACAAAACTGGGCGTCCATCAAGCAACAGGAAAAACCAGCTCGCAAATCTCAACTGGATGGGATTCCGGTGGAATTGCCTCAATTGGCTCGAGCGGCCCGTATTACGTCCAAAGTCGCGGCGGTGGGATACGATTTTCCCGATCGACGTATGCTGTTTGACAAGCTGAATGAAGAGCTGACCGAGCTGGCGGTCGAACTCTTTGGTGATGTCACAATTCCAGTGATTTCGGCGACCGTGGATGCAGACGTGATTCCTGATGAGCCACTGTTGGATCCGGAAATCAAAGACAAGGCGGAATCGGAACTCGGCGACGTATTGTTCGTGCTGGCCAACATCGGTCGTCGCTGGGGTCTGAATGCCGAAGAAGCACTGCGGCGTAGCAATGCAAAATTCTCGCGGCGATTTCAGGCAATCGAAGAGGCCATGAAACAAATTGGTCGCAGCATGAAAGACGCGACTCTGCGTGAAATGGAAGATGCTTATCAGGCTGCAAAGCTCCGCGAGCCCAAAGGCAACGCCGGATCGGAAGGCAACGCCGCATCGAAGGGCAGTCGCGACCAATGAGACTACGATTTATTACCGTGGGCGGCACGATCGACGAAGTCTACTTCGATCAGTTAAGCGAATATCAGGTTGGCGCGCCGGGTGTTGAACGGATATTGCAGGACCTACCTGTAAGTTTCGAATACACAGTGGAATCTTTGATGCGAAAGGACAGTCTCGACATGACTCCCGATGATCGACAGCGGGTTCGGGAAGCTGTTGAGCGATGCAAAGAACAATACATCGTGATCACTCACGGCACGGACACCATGATCGAAACCTCACGCCTGCTGATCAGCATTCCTCACAAACGAATCGTGTTGACAGGTGCGATGCAGCCAGCCAGTTTCCGCAACAGTGATGCGATATTCAACCTCGGGATGGCTGTCGCTGTGGCTATCACTCAGCCAACAGCCGGTGTTTGGATTACGATGAGCGGTCAGGTATTCGATCCATTAAAAGCCAGGAAGAATCGTGACCGTGGCGTATTTGAAGCGATCTAGCTCGAAATCCTGAACACGCACGATTCCTGCTGAAACATTTCTGTCCCTGCGGAACAGTCTTGAAATAAGATCCTGAAAAGTACGTCAGGCTTTCTAGCCTGACATGTCGCAAAACAAGTCAGCCTGGAAAGGCTGACGTACTTTATTTCACAACTCTTCCTGAGAAGTGTTATCAACACTCGGCAGCCGATAAAAGACACAAATCGGCAGCATCAGCACTGCCAGCGAGGCGAATACGAGCCACTGATAGCGGGATTCACCATTCTGTCCGCCGAATTGATTCAGCAAAATTCCGCAAATAGCGAAGTACGCTGCGGACAATAAAATGCCGATCCATGTCACCAGATTCTGAACTCCCAGCAATCTGCCTTTCAGTTCTGCTGGCGGAGCTTGTTGCAGATAAACCTGCACGGGCACCACAAACATCCCGGCTGCAAAGCCCAGCATCGCCATGCCGAACCGCAGACTCCATTCCAGAAAATCGGCATGCACAATACCCTTGAAAATTGCCTCGCCCTGCACACCGGAACTTACCGGAACGCCCAGCCGCCCGCTGCCGAGAAAGTCAACCAGCGACAGCGAAATGAATAACAACCAGGCTCCACCAGTCACCCAACGGCTGCCATTTCCTTTTCCACCGAACAGCCCCGTCATTGCACAACCGGCAGCAATTCCGAATCCGATCGCGGCCACCAGCAGGCTTGTTCGAGTCGAACTTAGTCCCATCGAAGACTTTCCGAGGGTATTCACGGCCATCTGCGTCACACCACCGAGAAACCAAAACACGGCGGCGACAAGAACGGCCTTCAAGAGACCTCGTTCACGAAATACCAGGCGAGCGACATCGGCAGGTACCGCCATATTTTCGAGTCGAATCTTCAGGTTCGGTTCGGCCGCGGGTGTTCTGGGTACAAAAAATGAAGTCACTGTTCCGGCGATTGCAATTCCGACAGCGCTCACACTTCCGATCCAGAGGAATTCGCGAATCAAATCCAAAGCCATACCGGCGCAAACGGTTCCGAGAATGATCGCCAGAAACGTTGTCATCTGCACCGCACCGTTGACAGGCAGCAGTTTGTCAGAACGAAACAGCTCAGGCAGAATCCCGTACTTCGATGGGCCAAAAATTGCGCTCTGGCCGCCCATCAGAAACAGCACCGAGATCAACCAGATCAGTTGAGCGTCTGCGCTAAGTCCTGGGGTCAGCAACACGACGAAGGCGATGGCCATGATAACGATTTCTGCCATCTTGCTGCCAACGATAACGTACTGTTTCGAAAAGCGATCCGACATGTAGCCGCCGAGACCTGACAACAACACAAACGGCAACGCAAAGGCTGCCATCGCCAGGGATGGTCGATCTGGATTTGCCGGACCTTTCCCTGCGACAACCGCCACATTACTAGCGCAGATCAGGAGCACCATTTGCTTGAAATAGTTGTCGTTGA
>JBDNFT010000385.1:0-2879 GCA_041689695.1 Planctomycetaceae bacterium
ACGATCCAGAATTCTTCCTGCTTCGCTTCGCGAGCCAACCGACCGAACTGATGCTGGCAGAACCGGATGGCTGTGGCGGGGCTCGTGATACGGGTGGAAGATTCATATTCGCTCTTCAGCTCGGCAATCCGCAACCCGATCTCAACCCCTGCCATGAGTCGCTGTACAGCATTCGGAGTCATCCCACCACAGATCTCACGAATTTCTGCAGCACCGGCATCCGCCAGTTTCTTCAGCCCCAGCTTTTCAACCAGCTTGTGAGCATCCGCATACGCCGCCGCTCCGCGTCGTCCGGTTGCCATGGCAATCAACTCTGCCGGTGATCGATTCAACAACGATCGGTTCATATTGAAAATCCTCCTTCGCAAAAGACCGCCCTGATGCCGGGCAGTCGTGAAAAGTCACAACTGCCCACGCACGACGCGAAGGCATGAAAAAAGCTCCGCCCCTCGATCACCTTATGCAGATGAAAGAGAAACGGAGCCCAGAACAGATTCTTCACACAGCCGCTGAAAATTCAGCGAGCGTGGTCAAACTTCAGGTCGAGGTTTTGCAGCCCTGCCAGTCAAAGCCAGCTTTCGCTGATTGATAATGTATCCATTCATGTTAACTGACGCATTTTGAGGCTGAATTAAGCGATTTCAGGGGGTCCAATTCAGCTATCCAATCGCAGGGGTAGATTGGAGTCAATCTTAGCAATTCGGAATTCTGTAGAGATTGGCTTGCAAATACGGCACTACTTCGCTGCCGAAAAACGGGGTTTGAAGTGACCACGGGGAGCTGCGTGGTTTTTGGGCAGAATTCCCGGATAGACTCTAACATCCCTGAACCCAAAGCTGCCCAAAAAAGTAGGCAGAGTCGCCGGTCCTCTACCGTGGGTCCATTTTACGCGCCGGTTGTACTCCCGAAGTGGGTCCGTTTTGCACGCCGAGCCAAAATTCGCTTGCATCGCGGACCGAGGGATCGGAACAATGCCCTGTCCCGGGCTTGGGTACTTCAGCGTAGTCGCATCCAGTTCTTGGCGGTGGCCGGACTGCGAACCATACGATCGACTGACGACCATCTAAATAAAGCGGCTCTCAAATGTTTGATCGAATTAACGAAATTGATGAAGTTGACGATCTCGATGAGTCCCGGGAATTCGAGAGCGCGATCGCGACGACCGCTTCGTCGGCTGTGCAGCGGATTCCATCTCCAGGCATAACAATGCCGCTGTTCCTTGCAGTGTGTTCATTTGTCGCCATCGGGACCTGTTGCGTCGTGCTCACGCAGATCTGGCGGTTTGAGCAGCAAAAGTATGCTTGGACGTCAGAGGTCGAGTTGCTCTCAAAAGCCTCCACTGTCGTCACGGAGCAACTGGATGCCGCACACGAACAGTTTGCACGACTTGGTGCGGAGATCACTCAGTCTCGAACAGACTCTGGCAAGTCCCGCCAAGAAGTGACTCTGGTCGAAGCGCAGTTGAGGACCTCGCGAGAACAGCTTGAAACAGACCGTGCCGAACTGAAGGTCGCTCAGGAAGCAGAACAGGTGGCGTTGCAAAATACGAAACAAGCAGAGGCTGCCGTAAAATCGTTGAGCAACACGACGATTTCTCTTGAGGAAAAGCGAATGTCGCTCTCTGTGGAGATCGCGACTATCGAGGCAGAGCGTGCCGCATCGCTCAAGGGTCGCGACACTGAAAAAGCAGCGGCGGCAAGCGTGACAGTTGAGCTAAGCGCTTTGCAGAAGCAACGGCAGTCAGAAGAGAAGTCGTTATCAGCTATCCGAGACAGCCTCGCATTGCGACAGTTAGAGCGTGATAAGGCCAACTCTGAACTTGAAACAGCTCAGAAAGCAAAGGCAGAGCAAGTTGCCGCGACCGGCACCGCAGTTGGCGAACAGGAGAACGCTGAAGCGAAAGTACTGAAGCTGAAGCAGGACGAGCAGGATGCCACGACTCGACTTGCAAGTATTCAGACGGCAATCCAGCAGCTCTCCATCGGCGAGGCCGCAGTTGAGGCGTTGAAAGCCGAGAAGGTGCAGTTAACGAGTGAAGTCAATCTGCTTCTAGAAACGGCGAAGACGGCAAGGGAACAACAGGCGGCGTTGTCTGCTAAGCTCGATGAACTTCGTACGCTGGTGACTACGGCGACGGCAGAATTCCAGAAGGCCATCGAGCATCAAGGTAATGCGGTGCGAAAGAAGGAAGCAGCCCAAATCGACATCGCGAAGTTCGAATCACGCTCAACAGAGGCAATGGCCGCAGAGATGGCTGCCCGGGATGCAGTGAAAACGTTAGAAGCACAAAAGCAGTCGCTGATCATCGTCGTCATCGTCATCGTCATCATCGTCATCATCGTCATCATCGTCATCATCGTCATCATCGTCGTGAAAAGGTTAGAAGCACAGAAGCAGTCGCTGATCCTCGATAAAGCGAAGCTCGCTGCTGACTCAGCCAAGGCACGCGACCAGCGAAATGAATCGTTAAAGCCCGTGGTTCCCCCCTGATTTCTGTCGTGCAGAGCGCATAGTCACGGACGAGTGAACACCGAATTAAACCTTTGAATTGTCGAGACCTTCCAACGTGATGATCCCCTTCTTGATCTCGACGTTCGCCATTGTGATCGTCCTCTTCTTTGTTGTGCTGACCTACCTGCATCTGGATCGCCAAAGGGCCGACTATGCAGAAAGGCTCTCGCTCATGCCGGCCGCTGTGCAATGGGAACGACTGTCAGCGGAGGTTCAATACCTACAAGAGACACGTGAACCGCTTCTCTCAGAGGCTGCGGTTCTGAAGGATGTCGTCACGCGAGCGGATTTCTGCCGGGATTGGCTGCACGAAAACGAGTCGCGATATGAGAAAATGCGAGTAGAGCTCGATGGAAGCGAAGTCCGAC
>JBDNFT010000386.1:0-4166 GCA_041689695.1 Planctomycetaceae bacterium
CGCAAAGTGAGTGCCATTCGAGCAACGCCGTTAAGGATTTCTTATCATGTTTTCAGTGGCTTTGTCGAAGTTCCTGCTCCCTTGGCAGGCTGTCGATTTAATCGTAACCCGACGCGTCAGCGAGGGATTTGAGACGACAAATGCAGACAATTTCATCTCTCACTCACGTTTCGGGTTTCCAAAAAACATTAAATCGACAGCCTGCCTGGAAGGGGGAGAAGGTGGCTTAACGGCGTTGAGTGGATTGCTTTGAATCAAAAACGATGCAGGGTGTCGATCTGAGACAGATCGACCTACGGTTGGCGGACCTGAGACAGGTCCGCTTTTTATTTTCCGCTGATCGTGTGCCAGATTGAAGCAGCTTGCTCATACAACCACTGGTGGTTGCTGCCGATGCCTTCGGCTGACGGTATCCAGCGCGGCCAAATCTTGTCGCCGGGACTGCCTGCACGTGGAAATCCGTAATCCGTGGGTGCGGCGAGTGGCGCAAGGTTCGCGTCACGGAAGATTTGTATGGCGCGCGGCATGTGCCCCGCAGAGGTCACCACGATGACTTGTTCGTTGTGGTGTTGCCTTGCAGTTTCTTCTGCCTCATCACTCGTACTTTTCGCGGTTGAGACGAGAGTGACACGGGCGGGATCAAGCTGCAGCAGTTCAATCATTCTGTCCAGAAACTGCTGTTTCTCGGTCGAGTCCGCTTTTCCTGCGATCGACACCAGCATGTTGGCATCACAGCGAGAACGAAAAATACGCACGCCTTCGAGAAGGCGAGAAAGAAATGCTCCGGATACCTGACTATTGGCTGGTAACTGCGGGTCAGGGTTGAATCCTGTCCCCAACACAATCACCACGACTGGCTGCTCCTGGGGCAGGTCATTTGCAATGTCCAGCGGATGATAAACAAACTCCTGTTCTCGCCGTTTTTCGTAAGTGAATCCCGACAGGCTGCCGAAAGTTAACAGCATCGTGCCAAGAGCAATCAGTCGCACACCGTACCGTGAGTTTCGCCACCACAGAATCCAACCGATGGCCTGAATGATCAGTGCAATCAAGAGTGGCGACAGAATCGCTGCGGCGAAAAGTTTGAAAGCTTCCATGAAAATATGTTACACATGATATGGAATGAGTGGTTAGGTGGACTGGAAGAACGAACTCTATCAAATATGTGACCCCGCCGCACGAATCCGACCTGAGGACAGGTCGGACTACGTAGGCAGATCTGTCCTCAGATCTGCATCCTTCAGCATGGTTGATGGCGACCGGCCGCGTGGAATCAGCACCTTTTGTTCCAATGTTGCATTTTTGACTTCCTTCGTGCTCTCCGTGTCCTCCGTGGTAACAAAAGAAATCGCAGTTTTCACCACGAAGAACACCGGGTTCACGGAGAAATGCCTCCAGTGCATTGCAATCAAAGAACCAGAGTTCGTGCCATCGACCCGCACCGCACAACGTAGCGCTTCTAAGAGCGTCGCAAAATTCTAACAGGAGTACGCCGAGGAAACAGAGGGAAGGCGGCCATCGCTTAGTTTCTCTGTTGCCGATGTCGTGAGACTGCGGACGAAATCGCTGCCAGATTTCCGAACTCTCACGAGTCCGGCTATATCTCAATACGGACCGCGCGAAGTATAATCGCACTACGGCGTTCAATTTTCACGATTCGCGCTGTCTGTGAATCGATGCTGATTTAAAGACAACCTTCACGCTCCGCCGTGATGGTAAAGCTTGGAACCTGATTGGATTTGTGATCCTGTGAGAGGTCTCTACATTGGAATTCAGACGCTCGGTACGACGTCTGCCTTGCGCGCAGCGGCGTTGCGCGAGGCGATGAATTCTTGGAAATGGACAATGATCGACACGGATCGCTTTCGATCTTCGTCGTCGCAAATTTCACAATCGATGTGGTTTCGTCTGCGCAGCGGGCCTGCCGTTTGGGCTTGGAATCATGCGGTGCAGAAAGAGATTGGCAACGATCCATACGATCTTGTCTGGATCGATAAGGGTGTTTGCCTTTGGCCTGAAACTATCCTGAGAATTCGAAGGCTGGCGCGGAAACTTATCTACTACACTCCCAACGCGTCATTTCTGCAGAATCGCTCTCGGTTCTTCAACGCCACGGCTTCACTTTACGATCTGATCATTACGACAAAATCGCTGGAGCTTGAGCAATACGAACAGTTGGTGCCTCGTGAACGAATCATGCTCGTCACACAATCGTATGACTCAAAGCTGCATTATCCTCGCTGCCGCTTTGAAGAAAGGCGGAGAGAAGCCGTTCTGATTGGACTCTGCGAGCCTGACCGCGAAGATTGCGTCAAGCATTTGCTTGCTGCAGGCATTACTGTCCGCGTCGGCGGTCAGGAATGGGAGTCCTTCCTGCGCCGCCACCAGAGAAATGAACTCCTGCACTTTGAGTCCGCCAAAATCTTTGGGGACCGCTATGCCGAGGCGCTCTCCGGAGCGTCCGTTGGACTGGGACTGGTCACAAGAAGATTCCCAGAGCTTCACACGACGCGGACGATTGAGATTCCTGCCTGCGGAACTTTATTGGCCACAGAACGCAATTCAGAAACAGGTCGGTTCTTTGATGATGATTCTGCCGTTTTCTATGAGGACTACGCACACCTTGCGTTGCTCTTAAAGTCGCTGATGCATGACGACCCAAGGCTGAGGTCTGTCACCGAGGCTGGCTATCGCCGCGTCCGTGAAGGGGCTTTCAGTAATGCTCAACTGGTACGCAGCGTCCTTGAGCGAATCGAAATCAAGCCCGCCACATCCGAACAGGGGGCAGATGCTGTCCCCCACAACAAAAAGTGCAATACATCGGATTTGCTTTCAATGGGGCAGCCCCCGATTCAGATCGGCATTCATTCAGGATCCCAGAATTCTGCTGCCGAATACAGTGCAGACATTGAGGCATGCTGCATCGGTTTTTTGGGAGCCGACTGGTGGGGCAGCGATGCGAGAGCGATGGGAAATGAGTTGCGTCATCAGGGACACATGCTGGTAGACAGGAATTACGAGGATTATTTTCCGACGAAGTGGCGCAGCAACACCATGCGAGCGCTACGACGGGTGATGCGAAACAGGATGGCTCAGGAATTTAATACGTCGGTGCTGGAATTGCTGGAAATTAAGGCCATGGACTTCCTGCTGGTGTTTAAGGGAATGCTCCTCGACCGAAAAACACTGCAGAGATTTTCTGACGCTGGAATTCCTTGCTATTGCGTCTATCCGGACGTGAGCTTTATGGACCATGGTACCAATATCTGGGACTGCCTTCCCCTGTATGACTGCGTGTTTACAACAAAATCTTTCCACATGAATGACTCTCGCCTGATGCGTCGTGTCAGACGATTGCAATTTGTTTCACATGGATTCGATCCTGAGGTTCACCGTCCACTAACGTTGCCTTCCGGGCTTGGAAACTATTATGGCTGCGATGTTTCGTTCGTCGGCGTGTGGACACCTAAGAAAGAAAAGACTCTGGCGTCGTTAATTGTTGCTCTGCCCGAGATCAGTATCAAGATTTGGGGACCCTTCTGGGATCGAGCGAGCAATACGGTTCAGAGTCGCTGGCAGGGGCGCGCGGCCTATGGAGATGAACTCGCAGCAATCTGTGCCTGTTCCTCGATCAATCTTGGACTTCTAAGTGAATCTGGCGGCGGCACGTCGGTGGGCGACCAGACGACCGCAAGAACCTGGCAGATCCCCGCATGTGGTGGCTTTATGCTCCATGAAGACACAATGGAGATTCGGCGATTCTTTAACAGGAACCATGAAGTCGCCGTCTTCTCCGGAGAAACTGAATTGGTCAGCAGTGTGCAAAAGTACCTTGGTGACGATGCACTTCGAAACCAGCTGAGCGCCGCCGGTCATCGAAGATGTTTGGATTCAAATTACACGTATGCGGCGGCGGCACGGCAAGTTGTTGGATTTCATCGGGAGAAAATGCAGGTCAAATGATCCTGATGTATCACCACGTTTGCCCAAAAGAAGTAATTCCATTAGATCCGATTCCGATCGAAGGCTGGAAGTACACAATTCACCCCACGGATTTTGAGAATCAATTGTCTGTCCTGAAAACCAGAGGATTTCAGTTTGTGTCGATGAGTGAGTACGTTTCTGCCATGAGGGAAGGGCATCAGGCATTTTTGCGAATGGTCTCC
>JBDNFT010000387.1:0-5481 GCA_041689695.1 Planctomycetaceae bacterium
ATAAATCCCAAACCGCCCGTGTTCCGTGATTCGAATATGATCGACACCCACGCCGACACTTCGCAGGCTGCCAAGACATCCGTCGGCCAGTGGCCCATTTGGCAGTGCCGTCACAAAGTCAGCGCGATATCCAAGCATTGCCAACGAAGCCGCAACATTCGCCTCTGCCCCCGCAAACGTCACATCCAGCGAACCCGGTAGCACTTGCCGCAGTCGCAGCATACCGGATGGCGACATCCGCGCCATGATCTCGCCAAAGGTGACGATTCGAGTTTGGTTAAGTGAACGACTGCGACTCATGATTAAATTTCGAAACTATTCGCCGTCGGGTTCTTCCAGATAAGTGTAGCCGTTCAGCGCTTCTTCATAAAACTTGACGAACTGACCGGCCATGTTGTGATCGATGCGGTTTTCGCGAACCGCAACCTCCACCGATGCCTGCAACCGATTGATCAGGTCTCGCCCACGAAACTGAACATAATCCAGAACTTCGCTGACGGTTTCGCCCTTGATGATGGTGTCGAGGATCACTTCACCGGACGGCGACAGGTCCACATGCACAGCGTTTGTATCACCAAACAAGTTGTGAAGGTCACCCAGAATTTCCTGATACGCCCCAATCAGAAAGATACCAAGGTAATACGGGCTGCCATTGTATTCATGCAGCATCAAGGTCCGGCGAACGTCGCGACGATCGATAAACTGATCAATTTTTCCGTCGGAGTCACAGGTAATGTCGCTTAAAACGGCGTGGCGAGTTGGTCGGCTATCAAGCTGATGGATGGGCATCACAGGGAATAACTGCTTAATCGCCCAGGAATCCGGACACGACTGAAACAGTGAAAAATTACAGAAGTAGTTATCAGACAGAACCTTGTCTAACTTCTCAAGTTCTTCCGGCACGTAGTCCAGAGTTCCAGTGATCTGCCAGATCCGGTGACACAATGCGAAGTAAATGTTCTCCGCCAGACACCGCTGTTCCAGGGAAACATAACCCGTGTTGAAAAGCGTCATCACAGTATCAATCGACGTCTGCGCGTCGTGGTACGACTCAAGGACATTGCGTTGATTGACGCCTTTGTAGCTTTGATAAAGGTCATGCAGCGACTGTTCCGCGTCTTCCGGTGGCGCTAATGCGGCTTCAGAAGTATTTTCGCCCTGCTGCGAAACACCCAACACGCCAAAAATCAGAACACTGTGAAACGCCGAAATCGCTCGGCCGCTTTCCGAAATGATGTTCGGATGTGCGACGTTGGCTTCATCGCAAACCGTCTGAATCGTATAGACCACGTCGCGCGCGTATTCTTCAAGTGTGTAATTCATGCTTGATTCGAAGTTGGTCTGCGAACCGTCGTAATCGACTCCCAGCCCACCGCCGACGTCCAGATATTTCAATCCAGCACCGCGCCCGACAAGTTCTGTGTACACGCGAGCCGCTTCGTTAAGAGCTGCCTTGACCTGTCGGATGTTGGTAATCTGGCTGCCGAGATGAAAATGCAACAGCGTGAAGCAATCTTCCATGCCACGTTTTTTAAGCTCGTCCAGAGCCATGAGGATTTCGTTCGCTCGCAAACCGAACTTTGAACGATATCCGCCCGATGACTGCCAACGTCCTGAACCTCGAGCCGCCAGCTTCACTCGCATGCCGATCTGAGGTCGCACGTTGAGTTTTTCAGCGTACTTCAGAATGAGTTCCAGTTCCGTGTATTTTTCAACCACTGGAATGACATTGCGGCCGATCTTCTGAGCCAGCAACGCCATCTCTATGAATTCTGCGTCTTTGAATCCGTTGCAAATGATGGGCGTCTGGGCCTCGGTCATCGCCACTACGGCCAGTAATTCCGGCTTGCTGCCAGCTTCAAGACCGAATCCGAATTCACGGCCGTATTCAACGACCTTTTCGACAACTTCACGCTGCTGGTTGACTTTGATGGGGTAGACGCAGGCGTACGTGCCTTTGTAGTTGTGTTCTTTGATCGCATCGCTAAAGGCTTTGTGCAGCACATACAGGCGATCACGAATGATACCGTTGAACCTAAGCAACACAGGAAGATCCAGTCCGCGCATTTGCAGGCGTTCGACCAGTTCTTTCAAATCAATCGAATGCGCGGGGTTGCGATCCGGATGCACCTGCACATTACCACTTGGACTCACTGAAAAATAGCCGTTGCCCCAGCGTGGCACTTCGTACATTTCAGCAGCATCAACGGAACTCCATCGCGACGGTGATTCATCAATCATTCTGCAGAACCCTCCAGCGTAAATCTAAATGGTCAGAAAGGAAGAAAGTCCACGGCCAAGCAGCCGTGAGCGAGTGGTCCTTGTTGCGAGCCTCCAGCCTCGCAACACACTGTTTTGGAGGCTCCTGCCTCCCGGATTTGTCTGCGAGGCTGGAGCCTCCCGGTCAGTGCGTTCCAGGGTCGATGCCTTGGAACGAGAATCGTCAGGCTGGAAAGCCTGACGTACAGGCTTATTATGCCCTTACGGCCCCTGTTTTGTTGCCGGTGGCCCAAACCAGAATCGGACTCGCAATATAGATCGAGCTGTATGTACCGGCGAGACAGCCAATCACCAGACACCAGGCAAATCCGTGAATACCAGCACCGCCGAATACGTACATAATCAACACAACGATAAACACAGTCAGCGATGTCAGAATCGTACGACTTAAAGTCTGATTGAGCGATGTATTGATCATGGTGGCCGTAATCGCCGGATTCTTACCGCGAACTTCGCGAATACGGTCAAAGATCACGATCGTATCGTTCAACGAATACCCAACCAGAGTGAGGAACGCCGCAATCATCGCGAGGTTAATACGCAGATCCTGAAGCAAAAGGAAATCACCGATTGTGGTACCGCTCAGGTAGCTGGCAATCGCGGTGACGCCCAGCGCAACTAAGACGTCATGCACCAACGCAACTACTGCCGCAAGCCCGAAAACTAAACTTTGAAATCTGAACCAAATGTAAATTGAAATCGCAAAAATACTGACAATGATCGCCAGAATCGCCCGCTGCTTCATTTCAGTCGCCACTGCTGAGGCGAAGGTGTTGACTTCGTCGAACAGTGGGGTTGAGGCGAGTTCTGCTTGAATCGCTTTGCAGGCGATTTCAAAATCATCCGCAGTAACAATAGGCATGGCACTCACTTGGTACTTTGCAAATTTACGCACCGCCAATTCGCCCGCAGTCTTTCCAGAACCTTCCAGACCCTTGATGTCGAATAATCCATCCTGAGTGTTATATTTCGTTTTTCCATCTTCCCGAATATCGCTTAACTTCTTTGTCAACATATCCCGCAAAGTACCTTCCGCAACTTCAGCAGAAAATGTCAAAACCATCAATGGGCCACCGCTGAATGGAGCCTTAAGCAATTTTTCTACAGCTTCATCACTGTCCGAAACTTCTACTTTTAATATAGGCCCCAAGTCCAGATTTACCATCCGAAGTTTTACAGTTTCACTGTCCTTGAATGTGGTGTAGATCTTTTCTCTTACGCGATCTTCGGCTGTTGTATCGTCTTCTGGTACTTCCTGTCCCGTTTTTTGAGGAGTGTTATCATGGGTGTCACTTTCCATTGTTCGCAAACGAAAATAACGACCAACTCCTTCCTCGGACTCTTCACTGCCAACTGATAGACGTTCCAGTGAGAACTGATCACCAAACTCCGGCCGAAATGCTGCGATCAAATCATCTGTTTTTTGAGGATTCGTTGTCTGGAATGACACCATTGTTCCGCCGGTGAAGTCGATGTCATAGTTATCCTGACCACGTGCAAAGAAGGCCGTCATACCAACCAAAATTACGGTGCCGGAAACGGCGAACCAAAAGAATTGGTTTTTAAGAAAATCATAATTTGTTTGGCCAATAATACTGCCCATCGACAGCTTTGTCAGCCAACGCTGACGTTCTGCAATATCAAAAATCAATCGACCGACAAACAACGCCGTGTACATGCTAAGTCCCAAGCCGATGATCAGCGTGACGGCAAATCCTTTCACCTGATCCGTACCGATGGCGAAAAGGATAATAGCAGTGAGCAATGTCGTGATGTTGGAGTCGAAAATTGTTGAAAATGCTTTTTGGAAGCCATTCTGAATGGCCATCCGGACGCTCGAACCTTTGGTGATTTCTTCACGCATACGTTCGTAAATCAAAACGTTTGCATCCACCGCCATGCCGATCGTCAGCACGATCCCGGCGATTCCGGGAAGCGTAAATGTGGCGTTGATCATCAACATTGCTGCCAAGGTCAAAATCAAATTCAGCATCAGAGAGATAACAGCAACAATGCCGGAGAACCGATAGTAGGTCAGCATGAACACGACGACCGCTGCAGCACTGATCAGAGTTGCCCTGACGCCCTTATGACGAACGTCAGCACCCAACGTTGGGTCAACAGTGGCCTCGCTTAACGGCTTTGGGTCAATCGGAACTTCAAGAGCACCGGCGTTCAGAACAGAAACCAGATTGTCGGCTTCAGTCTCAGTGAAACCGCCGGAGCCGCCGGAAATCTGACCACGACCGCCAGTAATCGCATCATTCAAACTTGGAGCGCTGTAGACTTTTCGATCGAGCACAATTGCCAGTTTACGTTTCTGTCCATCAGGGCGACCTGGTCGGTTGAACCGAGTTGTCAGGTCTCCGAACAGAAACGCGCCGGTTTGATCAAATGTGAAACTGACGATCATCTGACCTTTGGGGTCAATGTCAGTCGATGCAGACTTCAAATATCGACCTGTGACGCTGCGCTCCTCCGGCTCGGACAGCATCAAATACTCTTCAGTTTCGTAGCTTTCCGAGCGTCCCTTGACCGTGCGAACGTCCGGCAATTTGCGACTGACGATTGATGGATCATCCAATAACTGCGGTACACCGTCTTTTTCATTGGCGCGAACCCAGATCGCGCGTTTGACGCCGTCGATGAGCAATTCCCTCGTAGTCTTTTCCATTTGTTCGGCCGCACGTACGATCTCTCGATCTTCAGCGCGATCTGCGGCGATGTAAAATTCCAGGCTGCCCAGCCGAGTAATCTGCCGTTTGACTTCATCCACCGTCTGCGGGTCTTCGCCGGGAATGATGACTTCGATACGGCCACCTCCGACACCGCGAACCGTGATTTCCTCAGTTCCCGACGGGTTCACACGACGCTTAACAGATGACACCATCTCGTCGATCAGTTCATTCGTCAGTTCCTTTTCCGGCTTAATCTGGAACACCATATTTGTGCCGCCGGCCAAGTCAATTCCGAGACGGAAACGATCGCCAATGGGCTGGCCTCGCATGAGACACGACAAAAACGGTGACGCACCAACCATGAGTGTAAAGAGCACAACCCACAGTCGCCCTGTCCATTCCTGAACTCGCCATACACGAGCCAGGAAGTTCGCAAGAAGAATGGGAACGGCGATCACTAGCAGGAAGATAAACCACGCCACCCATGAGGTACCTGAGGCTGCAGGTGGAACTGGCTCATCTG
>JBDNFT010000388.1:0-7857 GCA_041689695.1 Planctomycetaceae bacterium
GGTATCGACCAATAGAATCTTCATTCAAACCAACAACGTCTTTGCCCCGCCATTGATGCTGGTCATCATGCCGTGGCGATCCGTTGTATTCACCGCGGGCATTTTTAACGCAGGACGGATCTGAGACCCGTCCTGCATCAAGCGGCTGGTAAACTTTTCCTGCCGCAAGCCTAAAGTGTTCAGATCCTGGATGCGAATAGTGCTATCGGAGAAGACTGACTGATTGTGATCTGGCATGTTGAGCTAGGGACTTGCCAAAACGGCGTTGGAATTGTCGTTGTTCCCGGGTTTATCGTCGTTGTTTGAAAGTACGATTGCCGTGGCGACTGCACCGCCAATCAACACGACACCCCCTGCCAAGCCCCGACGGGAAAGAGCCTGTCCGCGAACGATTGCTTCATCCACGACAATGGCCATCGCACTTTGCGCGGTTGGTGGTGCGGCGGTTGAAGTGCTCCAAAACCGCACGGCCTGCCGAGACGCTCCAAGTTTCACAGTATGCGGTCCGTTTCGAAGGCCATCGACCGCAAAGTTGCCGTTTTCGTCGCTCACAGCTACGGCAATCCGCTGGTCCTTATGGAATACTTCGACTGGCAGACCCGAAACAGGCTGACCGCTTTGATTCAGAACACTCCCTGTCAGCATGCCGTTTGTGCCGAGGCGATAGTCTGATGTGCGAACCTCGGTCGGATCGGCTGCCAAAAGCGGTGAACCAATCAGCATAACCACGGACAGAGTGACGTTGAATCCGCTGCGAATGGAAATAAGTTTCATAGGATCTCCTTGATATGGATGAATCTTCGTTATCCGGATTTTCGGACTTTCCGCAGATCCGCTTCGACCTGAAAATCTGTGATAAAATGAATTGTCGCTACAATCCGCCGCCGGTGTTCCGGTCTGGAAAGCTGGGCAAAATCTATGACGTTGTCATCAGCCTGTAGAAGACAAAAATCAGGTCCGGACGGGTCTGTAAACCCGTCCTGCGGTAGAACAGAATTTGGCGATCGCCTATCTTGGACTGCTGACGCATAGCCCGCGGATCGCGGCCGTCCAAAGTTTGTTGAGAGCGAGCTTCCACCGACATTGGACATTGGTTCGGGCGGGTAGCCTAAGTCACCACCATTTGGGCCCGTGTCTAGTGAACAATGGGTTTGGGCTCGACTTTACCCACCCCAGCCCATCGGGATCAATGGTTACATCCTCTACTTGATATTTGGCGAAGAAGGCGGTCGTGTGTTCACCCTGGAGTACCAGGAGATCATTCGAAAGACGCCGCATATCAAGTACAAAACCTCCATCATCGTCAAATTTCTTTCTGATTCTTCTGCTGGTGCTGATCGGATTGGGGATCTTAGCCGCCGTTTTTGCGGGCTGACCAGATCCAGATCACTGGTGGCAAAGGTCTGGCACAGATTCCCGCAAAAACAGCCTCGGAGCTTGTGTATTGAAAAATGGACTAAAGTCAGTAGAATGCTTGGCTTGTGGCAAAGGACTGTCCTTTGCTGTAGTTTTGATTGGACCACCCAGCCGGGCGTTCAAGGGTATCGCGGGCAACTTCAGTTGCGGTGGTATTCCCGCAGGTTGTGGTAGTGTTTGGGGAGTTGAAATGTCGTCGATTAGTGCAGAGCAAAAATCAAAGATTATGGCTGAACATGCAAAGACGCCGGGCGACACTGGGTCGCCGGAAGTTCAGATTGCTGTTCTCACCGCCGAAATTCAAGCTATTACAGAGCATTTGCAGACGCACCCAAAAGATTACTCCGGGCGTCGCGGCTTGCTGGCTAAAGTCAGCCGTCGTCGTCAGTTTCTTGACTATCTAAAGCGAGATGATCTGAATCGCTATGTCGCGATTATCACTCGTCTGAATATCCGAAAGTAGTTACATCAGGCGTTGCTGCGGTTTACCCCGGCAACGCCTTTTCTGCTTTCTACTGTGTTGTTGGTGTAGGTTTCGTTTTTATTGGAAGTGAAGTTGACTGCTGCCGCAGGTTCGTAGCGGATTGCCGCATCCTGTGGTGACTTTGAGTTGTCGGAAAATTGCAGTCCGGTTTGCCAGATCTCCCCTGATGTTGGGCGGTGCTGCACCGGTAGTCTGTTGGCAGTTTAGTGGACATGGATTCGCTGCTGCGTCCTTTCCTGATGTCGTGAAGTTGCTGCACGAGCGTTGAATTTGACTCTCGATCCTGCCTGAGATGCGGTCCGTTTACCGGCTGGTCCGGGTTAGGAAGTTTATTGTGAAAAAAGTTACTGTTGAGATCGATTTTGCAGGCCAAAAGTATTCGTTAACCACCGGCGAACTGGCGAAACAGTCCAGTGGTGCGGTGATGATTCAGTTCGGTGAAACAAGTGTTTTCATCGCTTCGCAGACAGGTCCCTCCCGACCGGGTACGGACTTCTTCCCGCTGACTGTCGATTATCGTGAACGACTGGCTGCCGCAGGAAAATTCGCTGGCGGCTACCTCAAGCGTGAAGGCCGTCCGACGACTCGCGAAGTGTTGACCAGCCGTCTGACTGATCGCCCGATTCGTCCGCTGTTCCCAAAAGGATTCCGCGACGAAGTCCAGATCATGTGCAACGTCATGTCATGTGACGGTATCAATGATCCGGACGTGTTGAACATCACCGGTGCAAGTGCCGCGTTGATGGTTTCTGGCATGCCTTTCAAGGGCCCGATCGCGGCTGTGCGAGTTGGCATGATTGATGATCAGTTGGTTCTGATGCCAACTCGTGAGCAGATGGAAACCAGCAAGCTCGATCTGATCGTGGCTGGTACAAAAACATCGGTCCTGATGATTGAAGGTTTTGGCAACCAGATTCCTGAAAAGGAGATGGGCGACGCCATCATGTTCGCACACAAGCACATTCAGACGTTGTGTGCCTGGCAGCTCGATTTCGCAAAGCAGGCTGGGGTTGCTCCGGCTGTGATTCCTGCGCCGCCAGTGAATCCCTTCTATGCAAAACTGAAGGCAGACGCTTACGGCAAGATCACGGAAGCAAAGACGACCAAGCTCAAGCAGGAGCGAGGTGACAAAGTTCGCGAGTTGAAGAAGTCACTCATCGAAAAGTACTTCCCGGCCGATGCCACAGAAACTGCCGATGGACTGACAAAAGCTCAGTTTGGTGCAGCGTTCCATGATGTCGAAGAACGAGTTGTTCGCGACCTGATCATGGACGGCAAACGTATCGACGGTCGCGCACCGGCGGATATGCGAGCTATCACAAGCAGAGTCGGCGTTCTGCCGCGAGTTCACGGTTCTGCCGTGTTCACACGTGGTGAAACACAGTCGATGGCGACATTGGTTCTGGGAACGACTCGCGACCAGCAGAAGTTCGATGGCCTGTTTGGAGAAGACGCTCAACGATTCATGCTGCACTATTATTTTCCTCCGTTCTCGGTGGGTGAGTGCAAGCCGATTCGTGGTCCAGGTCGTCGCGAAATTGGTCACGGCTGTCTGGCAGAAAGATCGGTATTGCCCGTCATTCCGCCGCCTGAAAAGTTCCCGTACACGATTCGTATCATCTCGGATATTTTGGAATCGAACGGCAGCAGTTCAATGGCGTCTGTGTGCAGTGCCACGCTGGCGTTGATGGATTCCGGTGTACCGATTCTGCAGCCGGTTGCCGGTATCAGCATTGGTCTGGTTGACGAAGGAAGTCGCTTCACATTGTTGACCGACATCATGGGCGACGAAGACCACTTCGGCGACATGGACTTTAAGGTTGCTGGAACTGGTCGTGGTGTGACTGGTATTCAGTTGGACCTGAAGAACGAAGGCATCAGCGAAGAAATTATTCGCGGTACGCTTGAGCAGGCTCTGAAGGCCCGCAAAGAACTGCTGCGAGAAATGCTGACAACGATTCGTCGTCCACGTGCAGATGTTTCTGAACACGCACCCAAGCTGGTTCAGACACAGATCAATCCAGAAAAGATCGGTTTGCTGATCGGCCCTGGTGGCAAGACGATTCGCGCGATTCAGGAAGAATCCGGAGCGACAATCGAAGTGGCCGAAAACGGCGTGGTGACGATTTCTGCTGTCAACGCTCAGTGTGCCGACATGGCACTGGCACGCGTCGAAGCTCTGTGCGAAGAAATTCAGCCAGGTCGCGTCTACATGGGTAAAGTGACTTCAATTAAGGACTTCGGTGCCTTCATTGAAATCGCTCCCGGTAAAGACGGCCTGTGCCACATCAGTGAACTGTCCGACGGTTTCGTGAAGAACGTTCAGGACGTCTGCAAAATCGGCGACATGTTCGAAGTCAAGGTCATCGCTGTCGATGATCAGAACCGCGTGAAGCTGTCTCGCAAGGCGGTCCTGTTGGCCTCCAAGCAAGATGAGCCAGCGGACGACGACGAAGAATAGGCAATAGTGCGAAGCAGGACGGGTCGCAAAACCCGTCCTGCTTTCTTGTGCATCGCCACCGGCCAAAAACCCAAGGCGAATGGAATGGTCAAATCACGGCCATGCACCGATTAAAAGAATGCTTATTAGATTCCTTCCATTCAGAAAACCGTTCCGATGGAAACCTCTGACGAACAGCAGGAACGACAACGTCTTCGGGCGGAGAATACTGAACTTGCCACACTTGCCGGTGGCTTGGCGCACGAAATCCGGAATCCGCTCTCGACGATCGGCATGAATCTGGAACTGCTTGCGGAAGAGATGGAAGGCGATGACTCCCAGCGAACGCGCCGCGTCCTCCGACGAATCTCCAGTCTGCAGGGCGAGTGTCGCAATCTGGAAGAAATCCTGAACGCCTTCCTGCAGTTTGCCCGCGCGGGTGAACTGCATCTGGAAGAAGGAAAGCTCAACACGATTCTAATGGATTATGTTGGGTTCCTGGAGCCTCAAGCCAACAGCATGGAAGTCGAGTTGCGTCCTCATCTGGCGACTGACCTGCCAGTTGTAATGCTGGATCGATCTTTGATGCGGCAGGCTCTGGTGAATCTGTGCCGGAATGCGATCGAAGCAATGCCGGACGGCGGTTCAATCGATCTGCTGACCCGAATGCGCGGCGACCAGGTGATCCTTGAAGTCATCGATACCGGAAAGGGCATGGACGAAAAGACGCGATCTCAAATGTTTCAGGCCTTCTTTTCCACCAGGTCCGGCGGCAGCGGACTTGGTTTGCCTACCGTCCGACGCATTGTTGAGGCTCACCATGGCCAAATCCTGTGCGAGAGCGAAGTCGGAAAAGGCACTCGATTTACCATCAGTTTGCCCGCCCAATGCAATGTGGCCATTGGAAATTCCTGAGGAATCTGATTTCTCCGAATCATAGAGACCTGTGTCATGGCGATTGAATTTAACTGTCCCTATTGCACCGCCACGATCCGCGTTCCGGATGCCTATGCCGGGAAGCAGGGAAGGTGTCCGAAGTGCGATACCAAACTGCTGATTCCAAATGTCCCGCTGCCGAATCAGCCGGCACTGGGGAATCAGCCGGCCATGCCGCCGGGGATGCAGGATTTGCCGGCCGCTTTCAATTCGCAAATTCCGCATCTGGCTGAAACACCGTTTGCCCCCGAACAGGCTCCCAACGGACTCAAAGGAGACGCGGCCCCATCGGACGATCCATTCGCTGTGCGGCCCGTAACGACAACGACTAAGTCTCGACGCAGAAAAGCGAGACGTCGTCCCAGTCGGGCGTTGGTCATCGGTTTGCCAGTCATTTGCTTCCTGGTCATGTTTGGCATTATTGCCTACAGCCTGATGGATAGCTTACCTCAACTGCACGGAGATTTGCCTGCCCGCAAAATGGACGGCTTGATGCTGCCTCCCACAACAATTCCGTGGAGCGACATTGCTGTTGGTGCAGACGACAGGAAAGTACTTCAGCAGGAATTGACCACTCATCCGGATACACTGACAAGTCAGGTGATGTCCTGCCGCATGTCTGGCAGCGACGAAGGAATCGTTGTCACGCTGTCTTCGACGCCGGAAAGTCAATGGATTGTTGTTGATACCAGCCTTGAAAAACCGCTGGCAATCTGGCGACGCAAAGAAGCTCCGCAGTTGAATCGATTTCGTCTGGAAGAAATGCAGACCGCAATGGCCGCGTACGCTCGAGGCAAACTTCTGAAAGCGGACGGCAAACAGATCGCCATTGATAGCACAACGGTGCGTGATAAAGTGGCGTTGAATGCCAGTGGCCGCGCATTGAGTTATGTGGTACACGCAATTGTGGATTCAACAATTTTTCCTTGTGCGGCAGAAGATGGTTCGGGGCAGTTGTGTTTTTGCCTGCCGAAAAATGTCACCCACTTCAAAATTGCCGGCCGCGCACTTGGCAACTCTTCGATCGGCTTTTCTGGTGAATACAATGTTACGATTTCGAATGAAATCGTGACGACCGAAGAGGCCACACCTTCGGACAACACCGGCACACAGCCGGACAACACCGGCACACCTTCGGACAACACTGGCACTGGCGAAACGGAAATGCCACCAGGCGAAATGAAGTCAGGCGAAATGATGCCTGAGGGTGAGTCTGACATGAAGCCAGAGATGTCCGACAAAGAACCTGAAATGTCAAAACCTGATGCGGAGATGATGAACCCCAAATGAATTCGCTTCACGACTATCGCTGGCCTGCGGAATGGGAGCAACATGACGCCACGTGGCTGGCATGGCCTGTCAACCCAAACACATGGCCAGGGATCTTTGAACGAATCCCGCCAGCCTACGCCGAATTTGTAGCGGCGATCGCTCGTTTTGAACCGGTTCGAATTCTCGCTGGCGGCACGGGAGTTGCGGAATCCGCGCGACCTTTGATTGATGCTGCCTGTAGCCGTCAAGCAAGCCGCTTTGTTCCGGAGCTGTTTGATATTCCTGTCAACGATTCCTGGTGCCGCGATCACGGTCCCATATTTCTTACAGGTCGCAAGCACACACCAGCAGTTGGGCAGAGTGTCATTGTCGATTGGAACTACAACGCATGGGGCGGCAAATATCCGCCGTGGGATCTGGATGAACTCACGGCACGCCGCATCGGAGAATCGCTGCACGTTCGCTGCGTGCGTCCAAACCTGATTCTGGAAGGCGGTGCGATCGAAGGCAACGGTGCGGGAACAATTCTTACGACAGAAAGCTGTCTGCTGAATCCCAATCGAAATGCCGGTGCAACACGTGGCTTTATGGAAGACACATTGAAGCAATGGCTGCAGGCCAAAAACATTGTCTGGATTCCCGGTCACGGCATCATCGGCGATGACACCGATGGTCACATCGATCAGGTGGCACGTTTCGTGGATGAACGCCGTGTCCTGGTCGCTGCGCCCTACCATCCGGATGCGCCGGAAGCGGCGGATCTGCGAGCCAACTTTGAAGCGGTGGCCGCAGGGCAAAACAGTGCAGGCCAGAACCTGGAACCGATTCCGTTATTTATGCCACAGCCAAAACTTCTCGACGAAAATCGCCTGCCGGCCTGCTATTGCAACTATTATCTTGCAAATGGTGCTGTGATCGTGCCGACGTTCAAAGATCCGGCCGACGATGTGGCCATGCAACTGCTTCAGGATTGTTATCCGGATCGCGCCATTGTCGGCGTGGATGCGATTGATCTGATTTGGGGACTTGGCGCGTTTCACTGTATGACACAACAACAACCTTCGGCGCTGAAAGATTGAACGCAGGATTTTCAAACGATCATGTCGCAGTCACTTGCTGAATACGCTGATTCTCTCGACCAACGCAAACTGATCTGGCCGCAGGTCCGGCCGCCAAAGACTGTTACGGCAACGCCGTCAATTAAACGACTGCCGGACATCCGTGCTGTTTTGTGGGACGTGTACGGCACACTTTTGCGAGTTTCAGACGGCAGATTCGCGATCATCCCGGACGAAGAAATACGACTACA
>JBDNFT010000389.1:0-5070 GCA_041689695.1 Planctomycetaceae bacterium
AGAGGCACGCCAGGTGGCCAACCGCAAACGCGACGATCGCCAAAAACGCCGCGACAAAATCGCAGCAGCTGACCTCCGCCCAGCGGACGCCGCTCGCAACTGAACGCCGCTGGACCAAATGGGTTCCCCGGACGCTTACCTTCGTCGAGTAACTCATCGATGTCCAGCAGCGCTTCGACGTCCCTGAGTTCGACGGCTTCGAGCAAGCCGTCCAGTCAATCATCGGCATTGAGCATTTCATCCGGAACAACGGGCTCAACAAATCCAAGTACATCTTCTGGAACAACTTCCGCATCAAATAATTCATCGGCCTCAATGAGTTCAGGCAGCTCCAGTGCGGATTCCAGCTCCAGTCTCTCATCGAGTCCCGGATCTAAGTCCAGCACCTCGCCGAGTTCGGGATCTACACCAAATTCGAGTCCGTCGTCAGCTTCATCCGCTCCTTCGAGCAATTCCTCAGTCTCAGTGAGTTCAGTTAGTTCCAGTCCTACCTCCAGTTCCAGTCCGTCAACAAGCTCATCTTCTCTGTCGAGCAGCTCTAGCCCGTCATCCAGTTCCAGCCCGTCATCCAGTTCCAGTCTCTCATCGAGTTCGGGATCTAAATCCAGCACCTCGCCGAGTTCGGGGTCTACATCAAATTCAAGTCCGTCGTCGAGTTCGTTAAATTCGAATAGTTCCAGTACTGTGTCGAGTTCCAGTCCATCATCCAACTCGAGTTCGTCATTCAGTTCCAGCCCATCATCGAGCTCATTATCTAAGTCCAGCAGTTCTTCCGACTCACATAGTTCATCAAGCTCGTCTCCCTCGTCAAGTTCCAGTCCCTCTTCAGCTTCATCCTCTCCATCAAGCAGTTCCTCAGTCTCCCTGAGTTCGTTCAGTTCCAGTCCCGCGTCCCGTTCCAGCCCGTCATCCAATTCGAGTTCGCCTTCCAGCTCCAGTCCGACGTCGAGTTCTTTGTCTCAGTCCAGCAGTTCCTCGGATTCACGTAGCTCATCAAGTTCGGGCTCATCGTCAAATTCAAGTGGTTCATCGAGTGGTTTGAGTTCCTCGATTTCGAATTCCTCGTCGCCATTAGTCAAATTGAAAATCAACGGTACGGTAGATCCCGTGGACGACGATGTTGTGTGTGTTTCTCCCGCAGGCGCTGATCGCCCATTCGCCACACTCACAATTGAACTCGTCGCAGCAGCTGGAACGACGAAAACAATATTTCTGTCAAGGGGAGGCGATGGCGACATCACATTCAGCGACGCATCACCATCGGTGACTGTGGGAACGCCTGTTGATGTCCAGATTTACGGGGACGCCGAAAGCTCAGCGAAAGATTCCACTTTGGTCAAAGCCTCCTTCACGGACGGTGGTGCCGCCGTCGCTACCGAAACCATGACCGTGTTCAAGGGGGTAAAAATCTATTTCTCAGGAAAGTTTATTTCGAATGTCAATTCCCGCCCAGAGGGCTGGCGACCTTGGGATGCAGCGAATCCGCCTGATCCACCGGCTTTGGTTGCACAGGACATAGACGACTACTCCAGCACGATATTGTTCCAAAAGGGAGATCAGGGTAAACCTCAACGAGCATGAGCATCAGACCCAAACGTTGTGGTTACAAAAGTAGAGGCACAGTCTCCAAAATTTGACCTGACGACGGACCCGCTATCCGGCGCTAAGATCTATTGCGACTCCGGAGCGTTCAAAGGCAACACTGCTGAAGAATGGTTTTATAAACCAGAATTGCAATTCAAAAGTGACGTTGAACTCCTGTCCGGCGAGAACCTCAAGCCTTACCTTACCAATGGCACGAAAATTGTAGTCCAAGGTTATGGCGGACCACTAACTCCTGCACGAAAGTGCAGCGGCGACAACTTATATTAACAAGGTCGCAGATGGACCCACTACAACACTGCTTAAAGATTATTACAAGAACAGAATTTTGACTGCGGTCAACTTCCGATATCACATTCGGGCGACATGGACAAATTCGAAATTCAGACTAACCAAGGGTGCAGATGGCAATAAATCGATGGCAGTTCAAGCCCTCATGGTTGATCAAGCCGCAAACGCCGACAATTATTCGAAAATCAGCCTGCTGTTCACTAACTACGAAATCTGGGATCTTGGCGGGGAGGTTCAAGATGGGATCCTCGAATCACTTTGATACATCAGTCCAATTATGCGCAACATGTTGCGACACTATCTCAATTGTTAGCGGAGAGTTATATGCTTCTCGTATCATTGCTTTTTAACGTTTCGGTTGTATCACTCGCCATTGATGAAAGTATTGATGTGGCGTCGGCGAAGATCCGCCAACAAGCTGCGGTCGGCGTACTTTTGAAAGCCGATCCGGGTGGCATCGTCGAGACCGATGAAAATGGCAAATTTAGCGAAATCTTGGTCGGTGGCGAGGCAATCAACGATGAAGTTTTTTCGGAGCTAAAAAACTTTCCTGAGGTCAACACCCTCCTTGGTGATGAATTCAAAGGTCACCGATGCGGGGTTCAGACGTTTGAGGGAAATGAAGAACATAACCACTTTGATCATCATTGGCTCTGAAATCACCGATGCAGGATTTGATAGCATCAAAGAAATGACGAATTTACGGGTATTGTCTCTATCAGAAAACCGCATCACAGGTGAGGGCCTCGCCAACTTGAAAGAATTGTCGTCGTTAGAAGAGCTGAATCTGTGCGCCGCGGAAGTGACGGATGAAAAGCTCGCTCACCTCAGCGGTTTGCCGAAACTCAGGAAACTTACGCTCGATGGATATTGGATCACCGAAGAGGGGGCGAAGGCGGTCAGGAAGTCGTTCCCAAACGCAGACGTCTCACTGAACAGAGACTTCCGTTTGAAGCTGATAAAGGCGATGAAAGAGCAGCACAACAGAAGACAGAAGTAGCAGGCTGGTGGTCTAGGAACTGAAGTTGTGGCTGGTGTTTGAGGGGAACTGAGGGAACGCGATCGATGACTGAACGATTGAGGTCGGCAAATGCAGAACTTGGTATGGTTGTACTGTGCAATCCTGATTGCTGCTGGTCAGTAGACCCATGGTAGCGGACTATCGAAACGGCCACTGGTGCCTCGGAGAAGATCTCGTTTCTCACGAAGTTGTTCGTCGCAATATTTTCTAGCGGAACGATCACCAGCAAATTTTCGAAGCCCGTGGGCTAATACTCCTCAGCGATGCGATCACCTTTCGATGTTCGCAACTAATCGCACTGCTTGAGAAGAAAGGTGGGGCCATCCAAAACAATCGAACAGTTTTGGATGGCCCCGCAGTAGACAAACTTCCTGGCGTACCACGTCGTGTGGTATCGTGAATGGTGGGCATCTCAGCATCCCCCGGCCGATCAAGCGTGTCTGTTCTCCGGTCATACCCACGTGGGCGGTCAGATCAGCGTGGCAGACGCGGAACGAGCTGTCCAGATTCAGTTGGAAGAGTTGTATCGCGACCTGCCGTTTACGCAGGCGAGGATCACACGATGCGTTTCAGTGCCTTCATGCTGGTCGCCTGCCTCTCTGGTGCGGGAACGATCACGATTTCGAACACGTCTTTTGCCGACAAGTCTGGGGTGGCCCCAGAAACGAATTTGGCCCGGGGCCGGTTTCAACTTGCCGTATTCAATCGCGACGGGACCCGCCTGCTTACCGCGACTGCAGAACTGGCCCAACTTTGGGATTTGAACACTGGCGTAATGCTGCAAAAGTTTGAAGGACATGCGGCCTACATCCACAGCATCTGTTTCAGCCCCGACGAGCAGCAGGTTCTCACTGGAGCGGGGAAGGGCGTTGAGCACGGACCTGACGATCCCTCGGTGCGGTTGTGGGATGCTTCAACCGGCAAATTAATAACGGTCATGACGTCATGGGAAAAGAATCTGGTTGATGAAATCGGCATGTCGAGCGCATACCGGGTGAAGACTGCGCGCTATTCTCCGAGTGGTCAACAAGCATTGTCCGTCATGAGTAGCAGCAACGGTTATCCCAATGCGGTTGTGTTATGGAACCTGAAGACAAATGACATCGACCTGGTTTTGTCTCGAATCAGCACGGCTTCCGGGACGCTGGTCATCGGTGACCCAGTTCAGTTTAGCCCCGACGGTAAGTGGTTATCAGGGTTCGTCAACGAAGCGTCGCAAGTCGTCATCTGGAACGCTGGAACTGGTGCTGTACGTTGGAGACTCAGCATTTCCGATGACGCAAAACAAAACGAAAACGACAGCCTCTTTGAGCTAACGCAGTGGAGTCCATCCGGGAGATTCGTTCTGGCGGCGTCGAGCGACCAGACGGTCAACGTCTGGGATGTTTCGAATGGAGGGAAAATTCAGCGACTACAGGGGCATGATGGTCGTATCCAGTTTGCAGCGTTTTTTGCCAATGATACACAGGTACTCACCGCGTCCGAAGACGGAACCGTGCGACTCTGGGACACGCAATCCGGCGAACAGCTGAGACAGTGGGACTATTCCGGCCCGGTTCAGCAAGCATCCGTGAGCCCAGACGGCGAACGCCTCTTGACTGTTACTTTTTTGTCCAATCCAACTGACTTCCGCAGCCAATGGTTTGGAGAACTCAGGAACCTCAAGACAGGAGAATCGATCCGAAAATGGGAGCTGCCCCCTGTGCGGGTCTCCGAGAATCAATCGCTGATGGCCTGCCGTTCCCCTATCATGAACTCTTCAGGCGGCCTTGTGCTGACAACGGTCTGGGAAGACAGAGAAGTCCGAGTAATACTGATCGACGCAGTGACGGGGGCAGTAAAAACAACTTATTGAAAGGTATTCTAGGTCCATGCGCTCCATGCTCTGTTTGAAAACTGGTCTGGATCGGTTTTCGTGATGTCGCGGACGATACCGCCGGGCCGTTCTTGATCGACGCAAGATGGTATGATGCGGAATGAGTTGACGGAGCGGTTCTGCCACAAATCGCGTGTTGCCTCTTATACATTTGAGTCAACCTGGCAGTGACATTCGTGCATGGCACCTCTGATTTCGTTCGACACGGGATGGCAAAGGAACCCATAGCAACTTTCATTCCTCTTGGCTTTCATCCGTGGCATGCCGTGAAAACCACTCA
>JBDNFT010000390.1:0-2511 GCA_041689695.1 Planctomycetaceae bacterium
GCCCAGTCGAATGGACGCCGGCAGATCTTCCCCGCGCCGTTCGGCCAACATTGGCTTTGGATCAAACAGATCCATTTGCGACGGAGCACCCGACTGGAACAGATAAATAATCCGCTTTGCCGCTGGAGCATGATTCGGAAACATCGGCAGCCCGTGTTCTGGAGCTGCACTTGCGGTCGAGCCGGGATTTATCAGTGTCGCCAAGGCCGCTGCGCCAATTGTCGTGGAACCATGCCGTAAAAACAGACGACGATTCAGCGCGTCCTGAGTTTGCGTTGAGGATTTCTGGATTAGTTGAGACATGGTTGCTCCTTATTCCAAATCGCAAATATAATCGTTACGAACAAAATGCCGAGAAGTGCTGGATTCGAGAGCGGCTGTTTTCCAGTGAGATGCGGCTCGATTACCATCCCCAGCGCAATGCCACAAAGCATAAATGGCACGATAAAGGTATTGATTCGGGATCGATGCGTCAATCCTTCCGAGCGTCGCCGAGCGGGTTGCGGATGTAGATGCCAGATATCTTTAAGTCCCACAAGGAAACACTATTGTCGTTCCGGCTCAGCGGGCCGACAGAATACTTTCTAGTGCGCGATCACGCAGCGGAATCCCACAGCGTCGCTGGTCTCGGTAATAGAAACCAAACGTCGCGCACCGGATGTGAGATGCGATGCGCGGTCTTTCCACGAGCCGCCTCGAATGATGCGTGTGGCAGTCTTCGCAGCAGGATTTGATTTGTCATCGGACTCCTGAACAACTTCCGAGTCAGTCACGTACTCCCACAAGTAACCGTGCATATCAAACAGGTCCCATGGATTTGGTTTCAGGACTCCAACGGCCGGATCATTTCCCGCAGCGTTGCCGGTGTGCCATGCATATTGGTCAAGGATCGATGCGATCGGATCTTTGTCGGTTTCCACGCCAGCAGCATCTCCGAAACTGTAGCGTGTGTCCGTGCCCGCGCGGCAGCAGTATTCCCATTCCGCCTCCGTGGGTAAGCGGACGATTTCCGTTGCTTCGATCAGTTTGGCAGCTTGCAGTCGTGTGGTCAGCTTGGTACAGAAAGTTTCGGCATCCGTGTAGCCCATGGATTCCACAGAATTACGCGGTCCCTTCCAGCGACTTGGATTGCTTCCCATCACATGGGCATACAATTCCTGAGTCGTTTCAAACTTGCAGATGCGAAATGGCTGCGACATTTTGACGGTGTGTTCCGGCAACGCCATCGGTCCTTCGAAATGACGACCCATTGGAAATTCAAGAGGGAAATTTTTGCTCCCTGGTGTGATCGACACACATTCGGAAATGAAACGCTTGAGAATGGCATCGGCAGGTTTTGCCGAAGCATCCTGAGCGTTTGAACGGCCAGGGTTGATCAGCCAGTACACAAAGATCGCCGTGATGATTACCAGACAGCGATGTGTTCGAATCCAGTTCTGCTGCGTTTTCATCTATTTATCCTCAATAAAGTTAGAAATTCCTCACTCCGGCATTCCGGCGACTAAAATGCGAATTTCCGCGAACACGATCTTACGTTATCTTTCGCGACTCCATTCATTGCACACTCATGATTCGTCGCACAGCCATGCGAGGAAATTCGTCTTCCAGAAGTCTCAGGCATGAAGTGACTGAGCGTAAGTATGTAAGCATTATGTCACGCCGCAATCTTCATGACGACTCATTTGACCTGCGCTGGTTGCGAAGTGCAATCGATCTGGCCATTTGTTTTGTCATCGCCGTGATCCTGCTGCGTACTTTTATTCTGGAAGGGTATCTGATTTCAACGGGCTCCATGGCCCCTGGCTTGCTGGGATTTCATCGTCGGATTGCGTGTCCATCCTGTCGGTACGATTTTGCTTTTGGCGTCGCGTTCGATGATTCAGTCGACTCCGAAGGGCCGTCCATCAATGAACCGGAAGGGTCGCGGCGGTATGCCACATGTCCGAACTGTGGACAGATCGATATTGATGTTTCAGGCGTTCCGAACAGTCATGGCGATCAACTGCTGGTTCAAAAACACGTCTACGATTTGCGAAAGCCTGGACGCTGGGAAGTGGTGGTCTTTCGAAACCCTGCGTCGCCTGGAGAAGCCTATGTCAAACGAGTGACAGGTTTACCGGGTGACAGGATTCAAATCATCAACGGCGATATCTTCATCAACGGCAAAATCGCGCGCAAGAGTTTCGAGCAGCAGTTGGCGATGCGAATACCGGTCTGCAACATTCACTATCTGGCAGATGATGACGACTGGCAACTGCCGTGGGAACTTGACAACGGATGGTCGGCCGCTGATGGAATACTGGTGACTGGCGCAGTGTCTGCGGCAACGCAGGTCGAAGCATCGACTGAGTCATCCAGCGAGGCTTCAAACGAAACGCAGTGGCTGCGGTTTCGGAACTGGCGTTGGTTTGGAGGCCATCATCTGGCAGAAACGCCGTTGAGTGACGACGAATCGCTTGCGGACTGGGCGGCGTTGAGGGAACGTTACGATTCGATGCCCATCACGTGGAC
>JBDNFT010000391.1:0-4155 GCA_041689695.1 Planctomycetaceae bacterium
AGTTCGGAAAGCCAGCCGCCGGACAGGAAGAACCGCGGGCCCTGCTCGGATTGTCGTGAAAGCGTTGTCCGTCACCTTGAGCCCTTAATTCAAATCGTTTCCAACAACTGACATCCCGGGCGACAACTCCTGAATGGACCTTATGACCTGGGTGCCAAGCTGTCTGGTATTCAGTGGGTTTCCTGACGAATTGAGTAATCCAAATAAGCAATCCATTGTTATTGAACTGCTGTGGCCAAATTATGGCAAGAGATTGAGGAGCTGGTGGACCAACTGCAAAATGGTTGTTGTCGTCACCATGTCCAGCCCCGAGGCCAAAATCCCGTCGCTGTTCCTGCAGGCTAATAAAAAGAAGCTCGGCTCATGTGAGTTGGGCTTCGAGGTGCAAGAACTGGAATCGACGGAATGGCTAATTCAGACGATAGGCTGTTTCACCATGTTCGGTGACGTCCAAACCTTCTTCCTCTTCATGTTCGTTCACCGTGAAGCCAATCGTCTTGTGGATTAAGATGCCCAGCACAGCGGTCACAACAAATCCATAGATGGCTGCCGCACCGATTCCGGTCAGCTGCAACATGACCTGATCCATTCCGCCCACGACAGGTCGAATGGTGAAGTAGCCAACAAGGACGGCCCCCAACGCTCCACCAACTCCATGGACACCAACTACATCGAGTGAGTCGTCGTACTTCAACACCTGCTTCATCTGCACCCCAAGGAAACAGACGCCTCCGCCGATGAGTCCAATCACCAGGGCACTGCCCGGGCTGACATGGCCCGCACAGGGTGTGATGACGACGAGGCCAGCCACCATGCCTGATGCAACACCGATCGCCGTTGGTTTACCGGCATGAATCCATTCCACGATCATCCAGGAACCAGTCGCTGCTCCGCCAGCAATTGCCGTCGTTGCAAACGCCATCACGGCTACAGCACCAGACACAGGAAGGAAGTCCTTCCCGACGGCGATGGCCGATCCTGCATTGAATCCGAACCAGCCAACCATCAGGAAACCAGCTCCTATCAAAGTCCAGCCGATGCTGTGAGGCAGGAATGGTCCCTTGGGATATCCGTGTCGCTTCGGAAGAATCAGGATCAGAGCCAAAGCAGACGCTCCGGCCAGTACATGCACAACGGTTCCGCCGGCGAAGTCCAGAACGCCTTTCTGGAACAACCAGCCATTGACGTTCCACACCCAATGAGCGACCGGGTCATAGACCAGTGTTGCCCAGAGGACCACAAAAATGCACCACGCACTGAACTTCACTCGTTCTGCGATTGCACCAACGATCAGCGCCGGAGTAATGATCGCGAACATCATCTGAAACATTGCAAAGAGGAGTTCCGGGACACCGGTCGGAGCAGCACCAGTGGTATCTCCGCTGGTCACGATCTTCCCAAAGTAGTTCGGACTCGCAGGATCAACATCCGAAAATCCCTTGAGGAATACGAGACTGGAATCCCAGCCAAGGTAACTGAGAGCTGGCTTATCTGAGCCATCTTCGTTCTTGCCACCCTCGACGGTGATGGCCGACGGAACAGCAAACGTAAAGCTGTAACCGCAAGCGACCCATTGAATCGTAATGATTGGAACGCACACCATGACGCACATGAACATGTTCAGCACATTCTTTGCTCGCACCATGCCGCCGTAAAACAGCGCGAGACCTGGCATCATGAAGCAAACAAGTGCAGCGCTGACCATCAGCCATGTCGTAGAACCCGTGTCGATGGTTCCCGCCAGATGGGGAGCCGAGGTTGTCTCAGTCGCGGGCTCAACGGCAGCCTCTGCAACCAACGTAGTCTCTGATGCGGATGGCGCAGCGGATTCAACCGCTGGCTCTTGTGCGATCGATGCGATTGAAATTGCGAATAACGTCAACAAAGTGGCCAGCACGGAAGCAAACGCGCTTCGCGACTGACGCCCAAAAAATCCAAACATCGCCTGTCTCCTTAAACTTTCTAATTTGCGTGGGTGAGGAAGGTTTTTTCAGATCTGTTCGAGTACCGGAGAAGTACACGGATGCAGAATCTGACAGTTTCTACGAACGGCCGACAAAACCGGGGACGACTCACGGACAAAGCTGAAAAATGCTCAGAAAAAGTCCCTGAGACAATGCCTGTCCCGCTTTTGCTGCAGCCTCAAATGTGTCACGTTCTGCAACAATAGCTGCCTCTGCAGAACGCTCATGCCGAGGTGGGACGACATAAGAACCGATAAAGGAATTCACTGAGTTCCAAAGCTTGCACGACGGCATTGGCCTGATCGCGTCTAACCGCAATACCGTTCAAAAAGTAGCAGGCACACTCCGAGAATGTGAAATAATTGATCAAAACCGAGTTTTGCCGCCAAGTACAAAAAAACGAACGCACAGGATCGCTCAGGATCGACGATCGTCGGTCGGCTTGACCAAAATGACTCCCTTCGAAAACCGGAAATTCAATTTTTTCTCAGTCTCTCCGTGTGCCGTCCGCCAAGCTGCGAAAACACTGTTCTTCTTGCGGCTACGGCACATGGAATGTGCCTGCTACTATGAATAATTGAACGGTATCGCGTCTAAACGACGAAACGCCCGAACCGTTTCCAGCACGAGCGCTTCGCGAAAATTGAAGAGGGATCAGCTCAGACTCAGGAACGATATCATATTCCGACCGGCCTCTAATGATCCCTGGTTCAGGCATCCTGATCGAACTAGTACGCACTGTCCGCTGCGTAACAAGGCATACCGTGCTCATGGATATCCAGGCCTTCGATTTCTTCCTGGCGAGAGACTCGCAGAAGATTTGTAGCCTTCAGGATTCCAAACACGATCAGCATCACAACCAGCGAGAATCCGGCGATTGAAAATGAACCGATGACCTGCACCATCAGATCTTTGCCTTCGCCGAAAATCCCAGTCGCGATACAAGCCCACAGTCCGCAACAGCCGTGCACTGGGAAAGCGCCTACTGGATCGTCGATCTTCAGTTTGTCGAGAAGCATGATGGCAGCCATCACGATGATGCCGGCAACGCCACCGATGATCAGCGATTCGCCATTTGTCACACAGTCACAGTTGGCCGTGATTCCGACCAGACCCGCGAGGATGCCGTTGAGGCACATTGTGAGGTCAGGCTTCTTGAAGACAATCCAGCTGGCGAACATACCGACGCAACCACCAGCACAAGCGGCCAGATTCGTGTTAACGGCGATTTTGCCAACGGCTGCGATATTGCCACCACCTGCGAAGGCCAGCTGGCTGCCTGGATTGAAGCCGTACCAGCCAATCAGCAGGATGAACACGCCCAGAGCCGCGAAGGCCAGGTTGTGCCCGAGAATTGGAACCGACTTGCCCTCTGCATTGTACCGGCCGATTCGTGGACCCAACATCCACGCTCCTGCCAGACCGGCAAAACCGCCGCAAGCGTGAACGACGGCGGAACCTGCGAAGTCATGGAAGCCCATCACTGCCAGCCATCCGCCGCCCCATTTCCAGAATCCAACGACTGGATACAGAAAACCGGTGATCACGACTGTGTACAGCAGATATCCGGTGAATTTAAGGCGACCGGCAACAGCACCTGAAACGATAGTTGCTGTGGTTGCACAGAAAGCTGCCTGGAACAGGAAATCTATCTGAGGATGCAGCTTTCGCAGGGCACCGTCAGCAAAGCCACCGTTAATGTCAGCAGGCGAGACTTCTGCAGCGAAGTCGGGCTGAGCATAACCGAAGTACTTGCCGGCGAAATCAGCACCCGGGTACATCATTGCATATCCGCAAACGTAGAACAGTAACACACCGATACAGAAGTCGATCGTGTTCTTGAACAGGATATTGACCGCGTTCTTGGCTGAGTTCAGTCCAATCTCAACCAGAGCAAAACCAGCCTGCATGAAGATGACGAGAACAGCAGAAATGAACAGCAGAAGATTATCGATCGAATAGGAAATCTCCGCCGCGTCGGGGATCGTGTATGTCACTTCAGTTGTCGCGGCCTCTTCAACAGCCGGCGTTTCCATAAGGGTTGCAGTCTCAGCCGGAGCCACCGCTTCGGCTGGAGGATCCTGAGAGAATCCGGGGGTTGGAACACTCAAAAAGAAACACAATCCCAAAGAGACCATCAATGCGGTTGGCCGCAAGCGGGTCCATAAACTGCCAATCATCGCCTTTTCTC
>JBDNFT010000392.1:0-2667 GCA_041689695.1 Planctomycetaceae bacterium
ATTCATCGCGGCAGCGTATTCGCGACGCTCGCCAGTTCGCAGGAATCCAGTTCTGCACAACAGCAGCCGTCAACAATGGCAGGATGGTCATCCGATTCATGGAGATCCGCTAATCAGGCCCGATGAAACTCCGGCCGCGCCACTCACGTACTACGATCATGTACCGACCCGGGATTCCGGAGTCTTCATCCGTCACTTTAGCAAACGCAGAAGAAGTTTTGCGGGGCGGCGTTACGTATTCGGCGTTAGTCGGTCAAGGATGTATGCTTGAAGTCAGATCGTAATCTTCCGATTGCGACTTGTGACTTCCCAGTATTCAGCCACCTTGCCCTTATCGATTACCGCCACTCGATCGTACAGCGCGCTCGTGGGGCAGATGTGCATCGGAATCGCCAGCAGCACGTCACCGGGTTTGTAGCGATCCGCATCGGGAGTCACCAGTCCCATGTGCTCTTCGTTGTGACTGTCCTGCACAGCGTTTGGCAAATCAGGAAAGTACACTCGCGCGCCTTTCGGTGGATCAGCGGCAACAGCTTTGTTGCCGATGTCCATTGTCACACGATCGCTCGCCGGACGACTGATCACGCGTGTGACAACTGCTGCCGCCGGTTCAAAGGGCAGGTCGGTGAAGCTTGTTCCATATCCTGCGTCATGAAAGACACAGGTGCCGGGGCAGAGTTCAATGCCGGCATCATCCATATCCGCGTAACAGGGAAAGGTAGGAGTTCCGCCACAGGCCAAAGCTGGAACCGGAGCATTAGCAGCTTCGCATTTTTTTCGGAGTTCCTGAATCATTGGCCATTCCGCCGCAACGGCCGCTTTGCGATCCGCCAGTAACGCCTGTCGCTGATGACCATCGTAAATATGAAACCCGGCGCAGCGGAGACCGGGCAGTTTCGACGCTTGCACATACAGGCTGACGGCTGCTGGATCATCCGGTCGAATTCCTGTGCGATTCATGCCAACGTTCACGTCGAGCATCACGCCAATCGTGACATTTGCTTTCTCCGCCGCCGCTGACAAAAGTTGCAATGGCCGTTCGTGATCCGCAGTGACGGAAATTCGACATGCAGGATACTTTGTTGCAAGTGCGACAACACGGGCAATGTTTGGTCCCACCGGGTTGTAGGCAAACAGGATGTCTGTGGCTCCAGCAGCAGCGAGCATTTCACATTCTGCAATCGTGGCGGCCTTGTGCTTGGTTACGCCCTGTTCCACCCACATCCGAATTATGTGTTCCATTTTGTGAGTCTTACAGTGCGGTCGCAAACGACTGGGGTGACCGGCCATGACAAGCATGCTGTCAAGATTTGCCTGCAGACGATCACGAAAGATCACCATCATCGGACTGTTCAAAGTATCAAGAACTGATGATTCGATCACTGGAAGAGCTTTGGTCATAGTTAGGTGATCACTCAAAGATACGAGGGGGTTCGAAGCGGAGCAAAACGATCGACTGCTTTGTCAGATCCTGAATCGTGGGTAGGACGGGCATTCTGGCCCGTCGTTTTTCGGTGGGACAGCAATGTTCACGCTACGATCTTAGGCCTAAAAAACTCTATTGAAGAAGTTGCCAAAAGTGGCGTCACGTGCATGCTATTGCACACACTACAATAAATTGAATTGTCTGGCAATTTGCCTGAGCTACTTTCGTACCATTCAGGATTCTGTCAGAAAGTGCAGAATTAGGACTTTAGCGAGCGTCGTCGGTAGCCGATTATTCAGGTGAACTAAGCTGTCAGCGTTTTCGAAGGCTGCAGTTTTTCAGATTCGACATCTGTAACCCCGACGGAGATCTCAAAACAAACGCGTAGACCTGGATCACCCATGAGTGCACGTTTTAACGTGACTCGATCCTCGTCTGATTCGCAAACGTATCCACCGTTCGCAGTTCACGTCGATTCTGAAACAAGCAAAGACCGCGATCAGTTTTACTGGTCGCGGTCTTTCGCGTTTGGTGAGGTTCTTCTTCAGGCGTTCAGGAAAGATGTCTTCAACGACGGACGTTCGCAAGTCCCTTATCCGCCGAGACAAGGCCCCTAAAAAGTTGCTGACGCCGAGTTTTACGGGCACTGACGCTACTCTTACGCCACGCCAATTGGTAGAAAGCATTTCAGCGCCGCGTCTATGACGCAGTTGTTTTTAGAACTGCGTAATGTACAAACCACGTCACTCTCCAACAGGTCGTGCCCTCTATGAACGTCGATGAACAGATCAAGCAGCAACTTGATGACTTTCGTAAGGATTTTCACAGACTGAAGGCTGAGATTTCAAAAGTCATCGTCGGCCAGCAGGAGATTCTGGACGACACTTTGATTTCGCTGATCGCCGGCGGACACGTGCTGCTCGAAGGCGTCCCGGGTCTCGGCAAAACACTGACCGTGCGTACGCTGGCCGATGCGTTGCATCTGGAGTTTCATCGCATTCAGTTTACACCGGATCTCATGCCTGCGGACGTCATCGGAACGCAGGTCATCGCAGAAGCGGGCAACGGTCGCAAGGTTTTCGAATTTCAAAAGGGGCCTTTGTTTGCCAACGTTCTATTGGCAGATGAAATCAATCGTGCGACCCCCAAAACACAATCCGCGCTGCTGGAGGCCATGCAGGAACATTCCGTAACGGTGGCCGGTGTGACTCACAAGCTTTCTGAGCCATTCTTCGTCATGG
>JBDNFT010000393.1:0-8337 GCA_041689695.1 Planctomycetaceae bacterium
GGCCGCGTACCATTTCCTGGTGATAATCCACTTCAAGTTTTGATGGCGCGATGTTCAAAAGACGCGCCGTCGGCAAAACTGCATCGTGCAGAAATTCCCGATGTGATCGATGGCATCCTGCGACGAATGACGCTGCGAGATCCTGCGGCTCGTTACCAGACTGCCGATGAATTGATCAACTCGCTCATGCCGTTCTGCAGCGATCTGACTCAGGCATCGCTACGAAAAGCCATGCTGGACGCAGGACTGGAAGAACCGGACTTCGTACTGGAACTTGCATACGATGCGGACGGTGCCAATCAAGACGCAGGCTATCAGCAGTTTCTAAAGGAAATGGATTCCGGTGCTGCTGTCGATCTGATGATCAACACAAGCGGCGGTCAGAATCAGTCGCTCAGTGCCACAGTCCCGGCGTGGCCACAGGTGGATTCACGGCCAGCCAACCCTCGACCAGCAACCGCGAAAAAACATCGCACCGCAGCAACCCTGGCAATGGCGTCCGGCGGCGCGACATTGGCTCTAATTGTTTTATTCGTGCTGCTCAACCGCGACAACGGTATGGATCGTCAGAAGGCTGAGTTTCCGGCAGATACGATTGTTAACGATGGTGGGACGCAAAAGAATTCTGAGCCAATTCCGCAGGCAAAACTCAAGCCGGGAGAATCCGTGACGACACCTGGCGGTAAGATTGTCAACTTCCAACCACAGTTTGATGATTCGGCACCTCAGAGTCCCGTTCAGGGCAGTATGATGTTTCGGCTTGGAGCGGGAGCGCCGGCGGCGGCGAAGATCGATGTACAGACAGGTTCTGTGGAATGGTCAATTCCCCAGTTTCAAACGGCTGCCGAATACTTTCTGCCTGTCGAATATGTCTTGTCGCACAACGGCGCAACAACGGTCATTGCGGAGACCAAATTCTGCGTCAACGTAGAAGCGGCGATGACGCAGTACTCACTGCCGCGAACACCGCCTGTCAAATCGATCGCTGACCAGTTAATCGAAGTCTCAATGGCGGCGACTCCGTTGTTGCCCGAAGGCACAGGACTCACGTATCGTCTTGGCAAAGATCAACTGACAGGAATGACCGTACATCCGACGACAGGATTGTTTACGTGGACTCCAGCTAACGACGATGCGGGCCGACATTCAGTTGTCATCGAATTATGTAATACGCGCACGAACGAAATTTTTGCTGCCAGTACAATTTCAATGATTGTTCGCCCGTCATCCATTTCCCTGTCGCTGCCTGCGTTCGCTGAACAAAAAGCCAAAGCTGGTGAAGCGTTTGAAATGAAACTTTCAGATCGCCCGATGCCGTTTCTTGGTCGAGTTTTGCAGCTCAGGATTTTAGCAGGATCTCCGACGGGAATCACGATTGATCCCAAAGCGGCAATGCTCCGTTGGCAAGTGCCAAGCGACGCCAAAGGCCGATATGAAGTGAAGTTAAAGGTCGAATTATTGTTGCCTGATATGGAACTGTCTGCCGGGGCTCAAACCGACGCGACAATTGTGATCAATGTCGATCCATTGTCCGCGACAACGCTTGTCCCTGCCGACGAAGAAATTGCTGCGGCTGACAAAGAGATTCGCGATTTGTTCAAACGCGAGATCGCTCAGGCGAAATCCGTCAGCGATCGTGCAGCGTTGGCTCGAGAACTGTTTGATCGCGGCGATGATCAGACCGCTGGTGCCTCGGATTTTGCATTGTTGAATCTGGCGGCCGAATATGCGGATCGCGGCAAGGTGACCGATGTCGCGCTGGATATTAATCGACGTCGAGCTGCAAGATATCAATTGGACGAACTCACTGCGGCGAAGCAATTCCTGTCGGAGTTTCGTGCCACGTCAGCAAACGTCGGACAGCATGATGCCATCGTTGAGCACGGCATCCGTTTGGCATTGTCTGCGGCGAAGGCCGCACAGTTTTCCGATGTCGCCACGTTGCTTCAACCAGCGGCATCGCTCTTGAAAAAGACTGACCGTGGAACTTTTGCGCGTCAGTTAGGGGATGATATCCAGCAGGCTCTTGAGCTGGCGGAATCACTGGCGAAAGACAGCGCATCTTCGGACCTCAAAACTCAGCAACTGTTGCGGATTCTGGATCGTTGGCAGTTCGCAGGATTGTTCACAGCGAAAGAAAGTTTCAGCTACGTACAGTCGGGAGACGCAGCTCAAGGTTTACCTGACAGCGGACGATCACTGTGGAGGATTGAGAATGATCAAATTCATTTCGAAGTCAAGCCAGCGAAGGGCGTGCTGGGGTTCATCGAAACAGTACGAGAGCCGGGTCGCTTCGTGATTCGCATGCAGATTTCCGCTCAGACAACATCTGCGATACTGATTCTTGGAGCCAGTCGCGATCAAAGCCTTGATTCTCACGTGATCACGCTTGATACATCTGCGTTTGGTCAGATCGCAACTTTGCCGGTGATAAAAACTCTGGTCCCCGGGAAGCCCATCGCTTCGCAGCCCAACGGCGGATGGAGTGATGTGGAGATCTTTGTGGATGTGAAGAATGTTTCCATTCGACTCAATGGTCAGCAGGTGAGTACTTCGCAGTTGGCTGATTTGAAGCCAGGGCGGCTGGGCATGCTGGTCTCGCTGGAACGCATGACACCGCCGCCCAAAATGGATATCCGCCACGCTCGTATTCTTGTGCTGCCCGACGCGTTGTAGGACGTGCTTCAAGCCTGTTTGTTTGCAGAAGACAGGCTGGAAGCCTGTCCTGCTTATTTCGCGCCGCGTTACGAATAACACGTCGCTTTGCCATCACGCCGTGAGCGCATGTGAGCAACGCTGTTAAGGAATGGTTCTCATTGGTGACTGCTCGGATTAATTTTATGCAGGCAAGAAGATTCGGGGTAAGAAAATTAGTCGCATGTGAGTTCCCTCATCTTCTTGCCATCAATCTTCTTGCCTTCAACTGAGTTGACCGACTTGATGCCTCGGCCAATTGCCATGTCGGGGCCAATCGTCAAATTGCAGTACCCGTCATCGATCCGGGTTGAGACAGAAAAAGGGAGACAGAAAAAGGGAGACAGAAAAATAAGACGCGATGGAGCCGATTAGTTTTGCCTCCGTTTTTCCGCCTTTCAGATCTCGATCCGGATGTCGGGTGACGTGGCGCGTCTCGTACGCAGCAGAACGCAGCCTGTCAACAGTATTTTCGCTCAACAATTGCATGCAAAGGCATGTCCTTCAGGACTTTGTTGAGATCCATTGCTGACGATACTACAATCTCAGCACTGCCGCAGAATCAAGCCGCAGTTTTCAGCCCGCTCTATTTCGTTCTGAAGATATTTGGAGTGCCTTCCCACATGAGTAATCCATTTTCACGACGTTCGTTCCTCACCTCATCTGCGGCCGCTGCTGCAGTTGCGGCTGTTGGCTCAACGGTTTCCGCCAACGTGTTCCGTCCGGCTGCCAAGTTTGAAATCTCGATCGCTGAATGGTCGCTGCATAAAGCGCTGTTCGAAAAGAAGATCGATCATCTGGATTTTTCGAAGATTGCGAAAGAAGAATTCGGCATTGAAGCCGTTGAATACGTCAATCAGTTCTTCAAAGATAAGGCTCGCGATAAAGACTACCTTGCTGAACTGAATAAGCGGGCGAATGACCTTGGCGTCAAGCAGCTGCTGATTATGATTGACGGCGAAGGCCAGTTGGGTGATGCGAATCTGAAGAAGCGCATCGAAGCGGTTGAAAATCATTACAAGTGGGTTGAAGCGGCTAAAGATCTTGACTGCCATTCGGTTCGCGTCAACGCCGGTAGCAGTGGCAGCTACGAAGATCAGATGTACCGAGCCGCCGATGGATTGCGTGCTTTGTCAGAATTCGGAGCTCACCACGGCCTGAACGTGATCGTAGAAAACCACGGCGGCTTGTCATCGAACGGTGAATGGCTCGCTGGAGTCATGAAACAGGTGGACATGAAGAACTGTGGAACGCTGCCAGACTTCGGCAACTTCCGTCTTAACGGTAACGAAGAGTACGATCGCTACAAAGGCGTGACTGAACTGATGCCTTTCGCCAAAGCCGTGAGTGCCAAATCGCACGACTTCGATGAAAAGGGTAATGAGACCAAAACTGACTACTTCAAAATGATGAAAATCGTTTTGGACGCTGGTTACTCAGGATACGTCGGTATTGAATACGAAGGCAGCAAGCTGGATGAGTACGCTGGCGTGAAAGCCACGAAGGCTCTGCTGGAACGCGTTCGCAGCGAACTGGGCTGAGTTGGCTTTTTCGTCAATGCTTCAAAATCGTGGCCCGGCAATTCAGTGCCGGGCCATTTTTTGTTTGTCACACTCTGTGTGACAGGTCAGGAATGATGCCTTCAACGGCAATCTTTGCGCATGTCCCTTCTCCCCCGGAGTTCGGACAACGCCGTGAAGAATTTTTACCAGTGAAAATACAGGGAGAAGGAACGCGATTCAGGCCTGGAAGGCCGACACAGGTTCGGTAACCTTGGCACATTTTGCTGTGTCGGCCCTCCGGCCCTCCGGGCCTTGTGGTCCCTTCAATCGAATTCCGGGGCCTCACGGCCCCGGCAGGGGATGTGTCGGCCCATCCGGGCCTAAACGCAAAGTGCCTGCCTCTTGAAAATGTTTCGTTCACGATGTGACTTGAACGAACACGATCACGCCAACAATCAACCTGTGAAATTGCTCGCCCAAATCCTTCAAGACAATAGCAAGCCAATGCACAGCCTCGTTCCAGACCGCGTGAAGTAGAGCTATACCATGCAGGATGACACCGAAGAACTTGACACCGAAGAACTTGACACCGAAGAACTTGACGCCGAAGAACTTGACGCCGAAGAACTTGACGCCGAAGAATTCGACGCAGTTGAAGAACAACCAAATGCCATGCGCGATCGGTATCCGTGGGCGCGGCGCAACGTGATGTTAACCATCGCCTATGACGGGACGAATTATCAGGGTTGGCAGATTCAACCGAATGGTTTGTCTGTTCAGGAATGCGTGGAAACTGCTGTCGAACGACTTACCGGTGATCGCCCACGCATCCTCTGCGCTGGCCGCACGGATTCCGGCGTACATGCGCTGGGGCAGGTCGCAAATTTCCCGACGAACAGCAATATACCAATCGCCAACATGCGCCGTGGATTGCAAACGTTCTTGCCGGAAGACATCGTAATTGTCGGGGCTAAAGAGGTTTCAAAGGCATTCCATTCCACGTATACCGCCGTTCGCAAACGATATCGTTACGTGATTCATGATGGCGATGTTTGTCCTCCGTTTCTGAAACCGTACATTCATCGATCACAACATCAGCTGGACGTCGAACGCATGGCTGAAGCAGCTCAGCATCTGTTGGGGACGCACGACTTCCGCTGCTTCGAAAAGCATTTCCCAAACAAGTCCACAAGCGTACGCACGATTATGGATGTCAGCGTGCAGCGACATTCCTGCTGGATGCCCTGGACATCGCTGCATAACTGGAGTCCAATTCACGGCGCGCGGCATAATCAGCCTGATTTGCCGCTGGTCATTTTTGAAGTGATGGCAGATGGTTTTCTGTACAACATGGTACGAGCCATTGTGGGAACTTTGATGGAGATTGGTCGTGGCAAACAGTCTCCCGAATCTCTGGGTGATGTAATTCGCAGTATGGATCGCTCTGAAGCCGGAATGACGGCAATGCCAAATGGACTTTACCTGGTTTCTGTCGATTATCCGGAGGCGCTCTGTGGGAACTTATGATCGCAACTAGTTTCAAGGCTCCTCCGGCGGCTGGGGTACAGGCCCCAGTGGCTGGCCTCCGGTGATCAAGTCGATCGTGCTGATTAATATCGGCGTATTTATCGCTCAACTTATGATCACGCGACCACCGACGATAGAGGAGGTCCGCGATAATTCGTATGGCATCGAAAAGGAATACGATTTCGTGGAAGCCTACATCGAAGATCTTCAGAGCGGCGACGAAGTTAGGTCTGATGCCGCAGAATTGCGTCGCGAGGCGGAGTTAGCTTACCACGAGTATCTGGCCGACATGGTCATTGCATCGCCCCGTGTATCCGTGATTCAGTCATGGCTGCAACTCGATACCGAAAAAGTCATGAAGGGCCAGATCTGGCGCATTCTGACAAGCGCATTCTGTCATGATCGCCATGGATTATTTCATATTCTGTTCAATATGCTGGGGCTGATCTGGTTCGGCATTGCCCTCGAATATATGTACGGTCAGCGCGAGTTTCTGCTTTTTTATCTGACTGCCGCAATTCTATCCGGGCTGGCGTATGTTGGCCTGGATCTGTGGTCCGGCGAGTCTGTTCCGGCGATTGGTGCGTCCGGTGCAGTGATGGGCGTGCTGATGTTGTACACATGCCACTATCCAAATCACACGATTCGCATTTGGTTCTTATTTCCGATTGAAATGCGTTGGTTGGTTTTGCTGTACGTGGCCTTTGACCTGCATCCGCTGCTGCTGCAACTGGCGGGAGATCAGGTTCAGACCGGCGTCGCTCACGTCGCACATCTGGGTGGTCTGGCGTTTGGCTTCATCTACTGGAATCAGCGGTTACGGCTGGCACCTATACTGGATTCAGTTCAAAAGCTGGACCTGGCAAACTTGTTGCGCCGCAAAATGAATTCCAATGTGAAGCTGCATTCTCCTGACCCAGGCAATGGCAGAATGCGGGCATCTGCAACTGATGACACCGGATCTTTGGATCAAGATCGCGTAGACGAATTGCTGATCAAGATCACGGAAGTCGGCCGCGACAACTTGACCGAGGAAGAACTTGGAATTCTTAGGCAGGCGAGTGAGCGGCTGCGACAAAAGAAGAAGTAATCGCGAGTTACTGGACGCTATGGAACTTCACACAATCGTAGAAATGAAGGCAGCCACAGTCTCACGACTGTGGCTGCGAAGGACGTTTCTCTCATGCATGCAAGCTCCAGAAATCCATCGTGTCACTATGGCTGCAGACTTACGACCTGACCATTGGCACAGTCGTCGTCTTCAGCAAAAGACATGTCTGAATTCTGCGTTGCCCACGGAATGTCGAACACAGGCACCGGCCGGTCTTCGAGACTGACATACTTCGCGGCAGGAACCTGCGTGCTCGAAAATGTCCGCGGCCCGCCGATACAACCGGCGGTCAGCGTGGCCATCATTCCGGCCAGAAAGACCATGCATCCTCTTTTAACGTGAGTCATCTTTGTCGCCTCCTTTAACGTGTGAAAAAACTCCCTTTCGATCCCACTGGTGAAGGATCACTGTGCAACAGTCATTCGTCGAGTGGATAAAACGGAAATCCCCGGAATATGCGAACGGCATGCTGCGTTTGATCTGCGAATCGCGTGATCAATCAGTCTGTTTTGCGTCCGGCTTGGTGAAACGGCAAATGCTGCCGAAGTCGCGGGATTTCACACAACTACGACTTGCAGGCTGTCGACTAAATCGTAACCCAATGGCTCACTTTTGAAGTAGCCTTTCCCCATGTCACAACCCGAAACGTAAGTGGCCGATTGTGTTTTGGGGGTTCTGCTGCGTGCCAACTAATCCCTCGCTGACGCTTCGGGTTATGATAATTACGCATCAAATCGACAGATTGTCGTCTGGGTAAACCGGAGTCAGTCCCAGTTCATGCAGCACTGCACATTCTCGCCCACGCATGATGAATTTTTCGTCCGGCGTCAGGTCGTCGTAACCGCAGATGTGGAGCAAGCCGTGAATCACGTACAACGTCAGTTCATTCATTGCCGACCATTGCCCGGATGAAGCCATCTCAACAGCCATCTGCGCGCTGGCGATGATTTCCCCTTCGATCATCGCGCCTTGAGCGCGCAGTTCTGAACGCGGTTCAACCGCTTGAAGATCGACACCACTGTCGTCTACTTCAACTTCATGTTCGTCTTCATCGTCTTCAAGATCATCCGCTTCGCCTTGAATTGCGAAGTCGAGCTGAAAACTGATCACGTCAGTCGGATAATCGTGCTGGAGATGTTCGCGGTTGATCTTGTGAATGGCGGCGTTATCGACAATCGATACGCTGATCACGGCCGACGCAACTTGCTCAACCTGCAATGCATGTGCAATGGCGTGCGTGAGTTGTTTGATATCAACCTGAACACAAGTCTGATCGTTTGAAACATCGATTTCGAACGCCATAGTTTTAAGCTGTTCGTTGGCCTGGGTATCGAACGCGACCGTGATGAGCGGCCAGCAGAGATTTGATCAGAGACTCTTCGACGATTCGAATTTCGTTCAACTGCAGATTACATTCATCGAACTGACCGTCCAGCAGGCGTTTCATCGTGATCTCATGCACCAGCGACTGCACACGCTTTGGTGTCGGCTCCTTCAGTGTAC
>JBDNFT010000394.1:0-3273 GCA_041689695.1 Planctomycetaceae bacterium
ATGCGGCAGTCAACACGGCATCTTCATCAGCATATCCGCCTGTTTGAAGTTCGTCTTGAATGAACTGATTCAGGTCTGGTGGAAATGTTCTGGTCATCGCAAATTCCTTGTGAGGAGTCACACATCTATTGAAACTCATTTGCAGCGGTGCTGCATTTTTGTGAATGTCGCTGCAGCTTCTTTCAATAATTTGACTCTTCAACCCCGCGTCTGCTCCTCATAACTGGCGATCGAAACGACAATCTTTCGAATCACTCGCCCACGACCTCAAGCCGATCAGCCTTGCGAATTTCCACTCCAACCTTCAGCCCAGCCGCGCAAACCTGATCGTCGTTGAGGGCTCCGGCAACGCGCTCCGACCACGGCTGCGAGTTCGTCTCTGGTTGGGCGTTGCATTTCAACTCACGAAACTTCAGCTCGAGTTGCCGGGTTTGATCTTCAACACTTCGTGACGACATACTTTGGCTCCTGTGAAAAGTGCCCGTGTTTCGGTATTTTCGGAGAATTTGGATCACTCGCAGCAAGCCGAGAAGCCCCGAACCACAGAACCCTCACATTTCAGCTGTCCTGAAGCCCGCTGAAAACTAATTCACACGCAACGCTGACGACATCCATGTGGTCATTCAGAAAATCGCCGATTGGATCGAAAGCCAGCAAGGCAGTCCGTAGGAAATCAATGACTCAAAGAATCAGGCAGTCCTGCAGAAGATTGCGTAGGCTGAAACAGTTAAGAGTTGACCCTCCCAGCTCAGTTTACTCAACTTGGGAACTGTTCAATTCCGCCCCAAATGACAATCCTACATCGCCGCGTTGTATGGAAACTCGCAAAACATTAAGCTTCTCAATCCTCATTTCGATCGGTTTTCTCGCTCAGGATTCAACGCGAAACGAATGATTAACCCTGCATCTGATAGTCCTACCGTTGCCAGCCTCTTCTGTGGCTGTGGTGGCTTTGATGTTGGATTCGAAAATGTCGGATTTCGTGGTATTGGAGCCTTCGATATTTCGCCGCAGGCGGTCTCGGTGTTCCGGAGGTACCTGCATAACAAATGCGTCGTTGCTGACTTGGCAACGGCATCGATTAACAATGCGAATGTTGGCCGGCCAGACGTGGTCATCGCTGGTTCTCCCTGTCAGGGGTTTTCAACACTTGGCAAGAATGATTCAGCCGATCCTCGTAACTCGTTACTCTTGCGAGGAGCCTTGATCGCCGTCAATCTGCGACCACGAGTCATTGTTCTGGAAAATGTCTGCGGTGTCTTGTCCGGCAGGATGCGGGTGCATTGGGATGAAGCGACAAGTATCCTCAGAGAGGCTGGCTACTCAACTCTTACTCAGCGAGTCACCAGTTCCGATTTTGGTGTACCGCAGATTCGCAAGCGTGTGTTTCTGATCGCTTCCAAGTCGAAGGCACTGAATAGTTTCTCCGTCCCTCGCCACGGTAAGGTCAGTTTGAAACAGGTGTTGTCGGGAATCACACGGCTCCCAAATCATGAGCCGATTGAATTAAAGCCATCAAGCGAAGCATTCCACATTGCCGCTCGGATTGGACAGCATCAAAAACTTTGTAACGTTCGCGGTGGCGATCGTTCTGTTCCGACGTGGCTGATTCCTGAAGTGTTTGGCGGCACGACCAAACGGGAACGCGATGTGCTTGAGGTGATCAGAGCACTTCGGCGGAGAATTCGATTGCGCAAATGTGGCGATTCTGACCCGCTAACCATGCATGATCTGAAAAAGGAATGCGGCAAGGATGTTGGTTCAGTAATCGATCGATTGTTTACAAAAGGATACTTGCGAAAAATGCACGGGCGAGTCGATTTGACTCATACGTTCAACGGGAAATACCGGCGCCTGTGCTACGCGCACCCTTCACCCGCCGTTGATACTCGATTTGGGACGCCAGCCTACTATCTTCACCCAGAAGAACCTCGTGGCTTTACCGCCCGCGAAGCTGCAAGAATTCAAGGCTTTCCGGATACCTTTGTCTTCGAAGGAACAAGATCGACGCAATTCAAGATGATTGGAAACGCCGTTCCGCCTCCTGTTGCTGAGAGTATTGCCATGGCCATCAAAGAAAGGCTGCTTTAATTGCGCCGAGACCCTCCCACTACAGTTCGCGGCCTCGTCAATGACTGGACGAGAGTATCTCATGCAGACCTTGGACTTCACACGAAGCTCCAACTGCTTGAGATGTTGGAAGCGGATCTGTATTCACAGTATCAGCCGTTTCCGGAAAAGCCGCGATACATGGAACGACTTTTCGACTGGATCATGGGCGCCGCAACGACCAATGATCGGCAGACCTTGTTTGAATTCGCTATGTCGTTGCTGTTTGTTGGCAAAGAAGATATGGAGTCACTTTGTCGCGCGGCCTTTGAAGGTCAAATCACGCGATGGATCATCGACGAGGCTGATATCAACATCGCGTCATCGGAGGCTGCCGAGCATCTGCAACAGGCTCGAAAGGAAACATTCTTTGGCAGTATTGCCGGGATGAACATCGGGGACTTCTGCAGGTACAATGACATACACCAGGACATTCGTCCTGATTTCCGCGAACATGCGTTGATCGGAGACCCCTCGTCGCTAAAGAAGTATCTTGAAGCAGAAGGATTTGTCCGCATAGTCGCAGTTGAAGATTACGTTGGAACCGGTACTCAAATGAAGACGGCGCTCGGTTATCTGAAACAGCTTACCGAGTTTCGGGTACTGTTGTGCCCGCTGATTGTCGCTCCGGAAGGCATGGACGTCGGTGCAGAAATGGCCATCGGAAACGTGACATTTCAGCCTGTATTCTGCATTTCGAACGCGGCCTCAATTGGAACGGATCCAACCGAGAATGAATCCGAACTTGTTTCACGGTTTCGTGACTTGCTGCCGCGACTCTTCGGTAAAGTGAACGGAACAGTCCCCGAGAACCAATTGAAAGATTACATCAGAGCATTCGGGTTCAAAGACAGAGGCACTTCGTTACTCACTTATCTCAATTGCCCGAACAATGTTCCTCCAATCGTACATCACCAAAGCGACACATGGACGACTCCACTGTTTCGGAGATCGGAACGGGAAGGCTAAGAATGTCCAGTGTACGTAACCCATTCCAATCGCTTTATGTCACCGAGCGAGTGAATGAACTGAATTTCCCGGCGATCTTCAGCCCTACGTTGATCCCTGTGGTGTTACCGCTTTTCCAGGCTGGTAATGTCATGCTGAGCGGAACGCAGGGAACAGGCAAGTCGATGCTCCTTGCACTCCTTGATTCAGAAATAC
>JBDNFT010000395.1:0-7836 GCA_041689695.1 Planctomycetaceae bacterium
CTATTACTCACTATGGTTTCTGAAAGATATTGCGGCAAGCCAAGCAATCCTTGTTGAGCCGGTGCCGTCTGCATTGGAAGCAGGACGAAGAAACTTTGAATTGAACGGCAGACAGGGAACTTTTCTCCATGCGGCCATTGGTCGCGAATGCCATCCTATCAAGGAAATTGAACTCTGGAAGGGCTTCTCCGTTACGGCAGAAACTGTTTCGGTTGACTCGCTCATGGAACGCCAGAAGCTGGATTATCTTGATGTCCTGCACGCCGACATTCAGGGCACAGAAGCCCGCATGCTGGTTGGGGCAGCAAAAGCACTTCAGAAAAAACGCATCGGATGGATATTCATTTCAACACATTCGGAATACATCCACCAGGTTTGTCGCCAGACATTACGCAAACAAGGCTATTCACTCGTGGCAGAACACACCCCTGCCGAAAGCTACTCAGTCGATGGGCTGCTTGTTGCCTCTGCAGAACGATTTCCCAGAATTCCGATATCGAGACGAAATTGCTTACAGGCTTTCCGCAAAAGTTTCCGGTCGATTGTGCGAGTGAAGCTCTTAGAACCACTTGGAATCAGGCATCGAAAGATCTGATTCACGTAGGTGGAACAATATTCAGGATGACTGATTGTGGCTAACAACGATACTCGCCAGACCGCCACACCTTCGAACAGGATTCCTGAACTCGACGGCGTGCGAGGACTGGCGATTCTAATGGTTTTGGCATGGCACTACTTTACCTGCTCAACACCGCTGCCACCTCGTGGAACACTGTCCTTTTATGCTTATCGCCTGACAAGCATTGCCTGGAGTGGGGTTGACCTTTTTTTCGTACTGTCTGGTTTACTGATCGGAGGCATTATTCTGAATAACGGCACAAGCAAAGGTTTCGCGAGGAATTTCATATTGCGCAGAGTGCTCCGAATTGGTCCTCTGTACGCGATACTTCTGGTGATTGCCTTTGTGATAAATTTAAATTTGGCCTCAGGTCAGTTCAATTGGATCAGATGCGGTTCTGTTCCGATCGCGGCATATGCTTTCGGCATCCAGAATTTCTATATGGCCGCAATCGGGGACTTTGGTGGAAACTCACTGGGTGTAACATGGAGCCTCGCAGTTGAGGAACAGTTTTACGGCCTTGTATTGCTGGTTTTCACTCTTCTCCCAATTAGTCGGGCAATCAAACTCATTTGCTTACTCGGGCTTGCAGCACCGATGTTACGGACAATCGTTCCTGGTTTTCACACATATGTAATGCTTCCTTTTCGCCTTGACTCCTTTGCGCTGGGCGTATTGGTGGCAGTTGTGATCCGTCATCCGATTTACAGAAATTGGTTACACGAGAATATATTCTTTTGGTGTTGTACTTTGTTCGTTCTTGCAGTTGGCGTGGTTGCTGTAATCTGGAAGGGCGGCATGGGTGAGTTTCAGCACACTTTCTTTGCAGTGTTTTACGCAAACCTGATTCTAATCTCGGTCTTATGCACGGGTTGCCCTGCCTTGTGGCCACTGCGCACCAATCTTCTTAAAAAATTGGGGGCGTGGTCTTACGGAATCTATTTGTTTCATCAACTCATTCTTGGGCTAATCCACGGCTCGGTTTTCAAGAGGGCTCCTGCAAATGATTCATGGAATTCATCGCTCGTCACCTTGACCGCGCTGGCCGTGACTTTGGGAATCTCAGCTTTGCTGCATCGCTCTGTTGAGGAACCCTGCATAAACTTCGCCCGTCGGTTCGGTTACAAATGAAGATGCGTCAGGTCCTGCCATTCAAATCATTTTCAAGTCGGAGATTCCATCCGTTGAACCTTTCGACAAAGACGCTGCGGAGGGCGCGCTGACGTTGGGATTTCTGCGTTTCTATCTGGCAATCTGTGTGGTGTTCGTCCATGCGGGCATTCCGACATGGTGGACCATCCATGATGGAACCCAGGCAGTACAGATCTTTTTTTTGATCTCTGGCTTTTATATGCAGATGATCTACGACAAGTATCCCGATAAATATGCTTTCTGGATGAGTCGACTGTCGCGGATCTATTGCCCGTATTTTGCAGTACTGCTTGCGGCATTGGTGACCGGAGTCGGCTTATGTGTTTTTCAAGGAAGTTCGGGCTACCTGCCACTTCTCGATGCGAATTCGAGAAGTCACAATACCACTCTGGGAATTGTCTTTACAACCATCACGAATTTTTCGGTCATTGGTCAGGACTTAACGCTTTTCGTGGCGGACGCCGGTGATTCACGATTCCCCTTATATCGATATCTACTAATTCCGCAGGCCTGGAGTGTTGCGCTCGAACTCTACTTTTACGCATTGGTGCCGTATCTGGCCAAACGCCGCACTAACGTCCTGTGGGGTATCCTGTGTCTGTCAATCCTGGCAAGGATCGTGTTCTATGAGTCCTTCGGGCTAACGCGTGACCCATGGATTTACCGTTTTTTTCCGTTTGAGCTTGCCATATTCACCGCTGGCATGCTGGCCTATCGACATGCAGTTGATTTCAAGATCAAACTGCCTCAGGGGCATTTCCGATACATTATTTTCTGCATCCTTTCCATGTTTCTTTTTTTCTGCCTGCGTAAGTCAGTGTCCTTTTCAAATCGCTTTCTTGAATATCACTATGCCACATTAATGAGTTATGTCGCATGGTTCTTTCTGGTGCCTCAACTGTTTCAAATCACAAAACAGCAGCGACTCGATAGATTCGTTGGAGAGTTCTCCTATCCCATTTACCTCACCCATCTGATTGTGATTCCTGTTGTTGATTCACTGTACGACGGAGCGAACTCATTACTTCGCGGCGGGTTAATCGTATTCTTAACAATCGCAGTCAGTATGGGGGTGATGTTCGGCGTCATTCAGCCTCTCGACACATGGCGCCAACGGTTTTTGCAGAGTCGTCGGGCTCTTTCGAATTAATTGTTTATGAGTACGTGTGTTTCAATACTGGTTACTGTTTACAACCGCGAGGAGTATTTGGAGGCCAGCCTTCGAAGCATTCTGGCATCGTCGTTTACAGACTTCGAAGTGATTGTGGTTGATGATTGTTCCAGTGATCAATCTGTAGAAATTGCCCGGAAAGTCGAGAGAGAAGACTCTAAGCTCAAGGTTCACGTGAATGAAAAGAACCTCGGTGACTACGGCAACAGGATGAAAGCGGCTTCGCTGGCAAAAGGTCGCTATTTGAAGTATCTGGATTCCGACGATTTGATCTATCCGCATTCGCTCGGCGTGATGGTCGCTGCGATGGAAGCGAATCCAGCTGTATCACTGGCGTTGAGTCATTCGCTTCCAGAAGACGAACAGCCATATCCGTGGGTGTTGTCGCCGCAGGATGCGTATCGAAAACAGTTTCTGGGGCGTGGATGCCTGTCGTGCGGGCCCTCGGGGGCCATTATCCGCCGAGAAGCTTTCGAAGAAGTCGGTGGATTTCGACAGGAATGGAAGGTCTTATCGGACATCGATCTTTGGCAGCGTTTGGCAGCTCGGTGGCCTGTGGCATTACTTCCACCAGGACTTGTTTGGTGGAGGCGACATGAAGGTCAGGAATTTTCGAGCGGGAATGCAGGTCTTGTCTATCAGGGACGTGGTTTCAAATTGGCGATGCAGACACTGCACGATTCCGACTGTCCATTGAATGATAATGACCGCCACTTAGCTGAAGAAAGAGCTCGCCACAACCACGCTCGTCGGTTGATTTCACTTTGCTGGAAAGGCTGGCGTTTTCCCGATGCGTGGAAGTTGTATCGCTCATCCGGGTTGACCTTTCCCGATCTGCTGCGTGGTTTCCGAAAACGCTGATCTGATAGCACTGATTGTGAGCGACAAAAACTGAGCCAAGAATATCACGAATGAAGACAACAGAATCTGATTCCGAGACAGGAACCATTTAGCCTTACATTGCAATTCCGACACCATCATTCAACGTTCACTTTACTGGTCCCTATTCATGTCATACGTGTAATTCGTGGTTTGAAAGTCCATGGTATTGTCGACAGATTGCAGTTGTCGAGATATCAGCGTGCGTTGAATAATTCCTGGTTCTTTTGCCACCCACTACATGTTTTTACGAACCCAAATATCAATCGCATGCAGAATAAGACAGCAATTCTTGGAACCGCATATGGATACCCGATTGAGCAACTCGAGCCGTTTCTGCGATCGTGCCACCAGTCGATTCCTTCGGCGGATGTATTTCTGTTTACGGACAGGGCAGTGGATCGCGATTCAAAGGTTGCCAGAAAGTTTTGCGCAAACTGTCAATTGCTGCGTCCCGAGGACATGCGTACACGGCGATACTTTGGAAGGCTGAAACGCGGTCGTCGCATTCTATCCCTGGCACTTTTGGCCTTGGGAAGAAGAGCCACACGGAACGACGCACATTCGCCGTTGATAACCGGCGCATTCGGTGTTGCGGTTGCACGATACCTGTGGTACTTCGATTGGATTAGAAGGAATTCAGTTGCAACGTACGACAAAATCCTGTTGTGCGATACTCGCGATGTGATTCTACAGAGTGATCCATTTCTGGAACCATTCAGTGGCAGGTTGTTTTGTGGCGAAGAGCCGATTGCTCTTCAAGATTGTTCGGTTAACAGTGCATGGTACAGGATCTGCTATAGCGATGAAGACTTGAAGCAAATTGGTGGACATCCCGTTCTGTGTTCCGGAGTTACCGGAGGGTCTGCTTTGGCAATCAAGGGATACCTTGCGGCCATGTGTCGCGAGATCCTGCAGTTGGGTGGCAAGGTTGTTCGGGGAAATGGGCTTGACCAGGCAATCCACAATCATCTTTTACGGTTCACTGAACTCGGAATTGACTTCGAAGTGTGCGGCCGTCACAGCAGTCGTCTGGTAACAATGCATTATATGAGTCCTGATGAACTCGAAATTTGGAGTGACAAGTCACTTCGGACAAAGCAAGGTGAACTAATTTCGATTGTACATCAGTATGACCGTCACCCATGTCTCAGCGATTCCGTCAACAGCCGCTTTTGCGGCTTTGAAAATGTCGATGATGCGAATTGATTCTGATGAATCTGCGGGATCCCGCCAGGCAATGTCGGGGTTCATCAGTGCGAACGGTTCAACAGAGACCGAGCACGGCGTCTGTCTGGTTATCGTCTGGTATGGAGAATGGCCGAATTGGTTCCGCTACTTTCTCAGATCATGTGCTCGCAATCATCGTTTTCACTGGCTGATCTTTACCGAAAACGCGCCGCCCGAAAACTGCCCGGAGAATGTTCGCGTCATCGAGCTACCAAGACTGCATTTCGAGAAAATGGTTGGTGATCGTCTGGGTTGCGACTATCGTTTCTCCTATGGATACAAGCTTTGCGACCTGAAACCTGTTTACGGACATATATTCGAAGAGTGGCTTGCGCCGTATAGATTCTGGGGGTATTGTGACGTCGACGTTATATTCGGTGATCTTTCACGATTCCTGACGCTAGAGCTCCTAGAACGCTCGGATGTGGTAACGTCGTCGAAACGAATTCTTGTTGGACATTTCACAATTCTGCGAAATACCTCAACGCTTCGGTTGTTGTATCAACAGGTGCCGGACTTTGTGAACATGTTGGCCGATCCTGAGTATCGCGTCTTCGATGAAGCCCATTTTTCGGACCAGGTGAAGTCGCTGAGCAACACAGCTGCCATTCACCTGAACGTCGTCCCGATGGTTCAGGAGGATACGCTAGTTTGGTGGGCAGGCCGACCAGGATTTCTGATCTTGTGGTGGGATGGAGAGTTGTGGGACATCCTGATCGGTCGCAGGATCGGTTATTTTCATTTCATCAAAACCAAATACCAGCGACAACTGGTCAATCGCAGCGGCGGTGCCGGTCTGCCTGTGCAGGCTTTTGCCGTTTGTAATTCAGGCCTGTTTGATATCGACAATGTGGCGAGCGGGCTTCGTTTTGCATGTTTATCATTATACGAATTCCTGCGGACTATACCCTGGTACATAAAAATCAGCCTGAAGCGGTTATTGCCCGTTTCTGCCAGAGCATCTCTGCGGCGGCTTTTAGGCAAATAACTTTCGCCAGACATTGATGCAGCCTTGTCCATGAACAGTTTTGTTTCCGTAATTATTCCCGCTCACAATGCGGAAAAATTTATCCTGGATACGCTGCTATCTGTTGCAGCTCAGACTCATTCCAGTTTCGAACTTATCGTTGTTGATGACGGGTCGAAGGATGCGACAAGTGAGATTGTTCGCTGCTTTCAAGATCAGCGAATTCGCCTGTTTCGGACGAAAGGTATCGGAGCAGCTGCCGCACGGAATGTCGGGCTGGCAGAAGCACACGGAGAGTTTATTCAGTTTCTGGATGCTGATGATTTATTGTCACCTGACAAGCTGGCGCTGCAGCTGAGTGCTCTTAGGCAGAATAATGAGTTGCTTGCGTCATGTGCATGGTTGCCATTTACCGACAGGATTGATGATGCTCTGGAATTTAGCGAGCCGGTTTGGACAACTGAGGACCCGATCGCCTGGCAGCAGCAGTCAATGTGTGGTCTCGGCATGATGCAGACAGGTTGTTGGTTGACACACAAATCGTTGATTGAAAAGGCGGGGCCCTGGAACGAATCGCTGACACTGCACGATGACGGCGAGTTCTTCACACGCGTAATGCTGGCTGCCGGGCGTCAGGTCTTTGTGGCGGACTGTCGCGTTTATTATCGACGCGTGCCCGGCAGTTTGAGTAGGCAACGAGGCGCCAAGGCCATCGAATCAGCATTCGAAGTCTGCCGACTTAGGACAGAATTATTGCTTCTGACAAAAAACAGCGATGCGTCAAGCATAGCGGCGGCCACGCTCTGGGCACAGTTTGCGTATGAATTCAGTGGATCCGAACCGGCATTGGTGAATTCAGCCCTAAGACAAATCAAACTGTTAGGGCATTCGCCCAAGAATATTATCGGTGGCCCAAAGTTCCGAATTGTCCAACAATGGCTTGGATGGACGTGGGCGATGTCCGTCAGACGGTTCTCTGGCCAGTGAGGCGCGAGAAGATTACGGTCTGCAGGCCCGTTCAGACTGCTTTGCTTGAGCACGAGCTTTTCGGTTTGCCGTTCTCCGGATAAGCGAACCAATGGCAAAAACGCAGTTGGGGGCGAAAGAAACCAAATGAAACATAATTCGGCCTACTATTCACAATCACGCCCAGAGATGCTGGCGTTGGTCCCAGTTGGGGCAGGTCGAATTCTGGATGTGGGTTGTGGAGCAGGCACGTTTGGTGTCGGGTTGCAGGAAAGACTCCCAAAGGCACGGATTTTTGGCGTTGAGCTATTCCCGGAAGTCGCAGCCAAAGCTCCAGACTGCTATGAAAAAGTGTTTGTTGGTGATGTGGATTCTGTGATGAAGACGTTGCCGGATGCGACGTACGATTTGATTGTCTTTAATGACTTGCTTGAACATCTCGTTGATCCGCGAATCTGCCTGCGGGAATGTCAGCGTTTGCTTGCACCGGGTGGAAAGATCCTGTCGTCGATCCCAAACATGCGTTTCTGGCCCGCGTTGAGTGACCTGATCTTTCAGGCAGACTGGAAGTACCGCGACGCCGGCGTGATGGACGAAACGCATTTGCGATTTTTTACGCAGAAGTCGATTCGCCGTATGTTCGACGAATGCGGTTATGATGTCGAACTGATGCAGGGCATTAACAAGACGTGGATTTTCTCGTGGCGATGGCGGATTTTGAATTCGTTCATGCTTGGCGGTTTGCAGGATTGCCTTTACCCACAGTTCGCGGTTCTGGTGTCACCAAAGGCAAATCATGAGTGACACGTCCGTCGCCAGTGACACTTCGGTGCCGGGTACGCCACATGACGA
>JBDNFT010000396.1:0-2077 GCA_041689695.1 Planctomycetaceae bacterium
AATACCATGTTCAACAACAGATACAAACCTGTGACGAGTAAAGTTCCCTGAATCAAAGATCGCGGAATTGTGCGATCCGGATTTGAAACCTCAGACGCCGCATAGATCGCCGAATTGAACCCCGCATAGCTCAACGAAATAAACATGACAGACGTGGACATTGTCAGCATTGTTGACCACGCAAACAACGGCGGTAGCGGCTCCGCCACTGGTTCCCAGTGCCACTCGTGAGTAGAAATCTTTGATGCCGCGATCATCAGAAAGCAGATCAACGCGACAAGCTTGATACCCACGATTCCGTTCTGAAGCGACGCAAATAGCTTCACCATAAACGCGTGGCCAAATCCAAAAATTGCGATGACGGCAATTGCCGCGCTTCCTGCAGGCAACCAGGTCGCACGAAGGTCAGCAGGGACAACATATTCCTCAAACGTCAATGCGACCAGTGCGATGGAACCGCTGAAACCAACCGTCAGAGAAATCCAGCCCGCCAGAAAGCCCACGAACGGGTGCAGCAGACGCGACAAGTACAAATACTCACCACCCGACTGTGGCAATCGCCGAGCCAGCTCGCCATAGGCAATTGCTCCGCAGATCGCGATTGCACCGCCTATTGACCAAGCCAGCAGAACTCGCGCCGGTGACTGCAAATCTGCCAGAGCAAATCCAGACGTCGTGAAAACTCCCGAACCAATCATTCCGGCAATGACGACGCAGGTCATTGTGACAAGGCCGAAACGCGGTGTGTCCGGTAATGGTGTTGACATGGATTTTGACAATGCTCCGACCAGGATCAGTTGCTGCAAAGACGGGTTGAAAAAGGTGTCTGGAACTCTCCGGCATCAAGTTTTATGTGTATTCTGATGCCTCCAAAGTTCCAGACACCTTTTTCAACGCGCGATGTTGGTTTTCCGACGAATTACATCTTACTCTGTTTCTGGCGCGCACGGTGAACCCATCTTTCGGCGAGCGAACAACGTGAGCGACGAATCGGCAACGAGCCGGTAGGCTCCTTTGGGTCAAGAGCTTTCGGCCCTTGTTTGTATGATACCAAAATGACAACGGAGGAATCGAGGAACAAAACTTCGCCCCCATCATACTCCCGATCACTCGGCGCCGCCTACGATCCGCCAAAAATCCGTTCGGTCGTTCTCATCTGTCGAGATCACCGCTACAATCCGGTGGTCCTTTTTGCCGTACGTTTCTTGCCAACAGGCCGCTGCAATGCCATCACCATTTCCTGGCATGGACCCGTTTCTGGAATCACAGGAATGGGAAGATTTTCATACGACATTCAACACAGTACTGCGAGAACGCCTCGCGCCTTCACTCGAAACGGACTACCTCGTTCGAGTTGAACGTCGTGTGTACGTCGAATCCGTCAGATACGACGCCCCGCTCGATCCACCGCTCACCCCGGATGAGCTGCGGTGGGTGCAATCGTGAATCCACTCGGAAGCAAAGTTCATCATCGCTCACCGCCGGAGGCCAAGATCGCCCTGTTTCGCTCCCTGTTCCGTGGTCGCGAGGACGTCTATCCTCGACGCTTTGAAAGTCGGACAACCGGGAAGTCCGGTTACTCTCCTGCATGTGGAAACGAATGGGTGCGAGGCATCTGCGAGAAGCCTCGAGTGAAGTGCGCAACATGTCTGAATCGCCAGTTTCTTCCGGTGACAAATGATGTCATTCGTTGGCATCTTTCCGGACAGGATAGTGGTGGCGCCGATTTCACGGCCGGCGTGTATCCGATGCTGCTCGATGAAACCTGTTTCTTTCTGGCGATGGATTTCGATAAGACGCACTGGCAGCAAGACACTACTGCCGTGCTGGAAACATGCCGCCGCCTGGATGTACCCGCAGGATTGGAGCGCTCACGATCGGGCAACGGCGGACATGTCTGGATCTTCTTCGCTGAAGCGATTCCGGCGACGATCGCACGTCGACTGGGATCTTATCTGCTGACGGAAACTATGGAACGTCGGCCGGATATCGGACTGGATTCGTACGACCGCTTCTTTCCCAATCAGGATACGCTGCCACGCGGCGGATTCGGCAATCTGATTGCTCTGCCGCTGCA
>JBDNFT010000397.1:0-4889 GCA_041689695.1 Planctomycetaceae bacterium
GCGAGACTTTGAATTTGATCCGCGAGTTGGACCAGGTTGGACCGTAGCGTACGACGTAAAACAACCACACAATGTCGTCTGGTGCCTGCCAGATGACAGGATTTCCGTCGGCTCGAAATGGAGTGTCGGCGATGATTTCAGGCTTAGTCCACTTCGTTGCACCCTTGACCAGTCGTGATCCGCGCACCCATGTGTCATCGCCGTATTCGCCCGAGCCTCCGTAATACGCCAGATACAAGTCTCCGTTCGCCAGTTCAGTAAACGATGCCGGATGCTTGTATTGATCAGGATATTCCGGGCCAAGGACCCGCTCGATGACGATGTCTGAGTTTTTAGCCAGCTCGGCTTTTGCCGCATCGTCTGCAGCGCTGCCCGCTCCGCTGAGTACGCTCAGCATCAGCAGCAGACCATAGCGGAGTTCTCGTAGCGGAATCCTGAACATGAGCAACCGTCTGCCAGCACCGCGTAAAACCGTTCGCATCGATAATTCTCCATCAGCGTGAGTACTTGGGAATGATCGAGAGTTATAGTCGGGCAACGATCATCCCTGCAAGGAACTGAATGGACTCGACACAACTGCCAACAGACGGTGGGAGACGACTCAAATGCTGGCAGATATTTTTGAGCCGATAACGCGAGCTGCGGGCCAGGTTGTTCTGATCTTCTCAGCCCAACGGCCCGCCGCCAGCGCGCTCGTGCCTTGCAGTATTACCTACTTGAGATCGAAGCGGTCCAGGTTCATCACCTTGTTCCATGCGGCGACGAAATCAATGACAAACTTCTGTTCGGCGTCTTTGCTTGCATAAACTTCTGCGATCGCTCGCAGCTGCGAGTTTGAACCGAACACCAGATCAACCCGTGAACCCAGCCACTTGACTTCACCTGAATTACGATCACGACCTTCAAAGAAGTGGTCACACACGGCAGACTTTTGCCACTCGGTACTCATGTCCAGCAAGTTGACGAAGAAGTCGTTGGTCAGCTTTTCCGGTTGCTTTGTGAAAACACCCAGTGAAGGAAAACCAACATTGGTGTTCAGCACTCGCAGACCGCCGACCAGCACTGTCATCTCAGGAGCCGAAAGTGTCAGTCGGTGCGCTCGATCAATCAGCAACTCTTCGGCCGGGCGATCGTGAGTATGGCCAAAGTAGTTGCGGAATCCGTCCGTTTTCGGTTCCAGCGCGGCAAACGAATCGATGTCGGTCAATTCCTGCGTTGCATCGGTGCGCCCAGGAGAGAACGAAACCTGCACGTCATGACCAGCATTCTTTGAAGCTTGGTCGATGCCCGCGCATCCGCCCAGGACGATCAGATCGGCGAGCGAAACTTTCTTGCCATCCGTCTGAGATTGATTGAATTCCTGCTGAATCTTTTCCAGCGTCTTCAGTACTTTCGCCAGTTGAGCCGGATTGTTGACTTCCCAGTCCTTCTGAGGAGCCAGTCGAATCCTGGCTCCGTTCGCACCTCCGCGTTTGTCGCTTCCTCGGAATGTCGATGCCGAAGCCCATGCGGTTGAGACAAGGTCAGACACCGTCAAACCGGACGTCAGCAGCTTTGCTTTCAGTGCGGCAATGTCTTTCTCGTCGATCAGCTTGTGATCCACTTGCGGAACAGGATCCTGCCACAATTGAGGTTCCGGAACTTCAGGACCGAACAACCGCGACACTGGTCCCATGTCACGATGAGTCAGCTTGTACCAGGCTTTTGCAAACGCGAGACGAAACTCCTCCGGATTCTCATTGAATCGCTTCGAGATCTTTTTGTATTCAGGATCCATTCGTAGCGCGAGGTCCGTTGTGAACATCATCGGCGCGTGTGACTTGTTTGCATCGTGGGCATCGGGCACGGTGCCTTTCGCAGCAGGATCGGTGGGAGTCCACTGCCAGGCACCAGCAGGGCTTTTGACGAGATCCCAGTCGTATCCGAACAGATTGTCGAAATAGCCGTTGGACCATTGAGTTGGGGTCTTGGACCACGCTCCTTCCAAGCCGCTGGTGATGGTATCGCCCGCATTGCCTGTTCCGTATTTGTTCTTCCAGCCAAGACCTTGCTCTTCGATGCTCGCACCTTCCGGCGCCGGACCTACGTTCTCGGCACTTGCGGCTCCGTGAGCTTTTCCGAATGTGTGTCCGCCGGCAATCAGAGCGACTGTTTCTTCATCATTCATCGCCATACGGGCAAACGTTTCTCGAATGTCTGTCGCAGCGTCCAGAGCACTCGGTTTGCCGTTCGGGCCTTCCGGGTTCACATAGATCAGCCCCATCTGAACTGCGGCCAGTGGATTATCGAGTTTGCGGTCGCCGCTGTAACGCTTGTCTCCCAGCCATTCGCTTTCCGGACCCCAGTAGATATCTTCCTGAGATTCCCAAACGTCTGCGCGGCCTCCTGTGAAGCCAAACGTCTGGAAGCCCATCGATTCCAATGCACAGTTGCCTGCCAGTACCATCAGGTCTGCCCAGGAGATTTTGGAACCGTACTTCTGCTTGATTGGCCACAACAACCGACGAGCTTTGTCCAGGTTTGCATTGTCCGGCCAACTGTTCAATGGCGCGAAGCGCTGCGTGCCGTAGCCAGAACCGCCGCGACCATCAGACACGCGATAAGTTCCGGCGCTGTGCCACGCCATGCGGATGAAAAATGGACCGTAGTGTCCATAGTCGGCTGGCCACCAATCCTGCGACGTTGTCATCAGCTCGACGATATCCTGTTTCACGGCTTTCAGGTCGAGCGATTTGAATTCTTCAGCGTAATTGAAATCTTCATGCATGGGATTGCCCATGGGAGAATTCTGATGCAGGATTTTCACGCTCAACTGATTGGGCCACCAGTCTGCATTCGACATTCCGCCGGCTGCAGTCATCCGTTCCGCCGCAGGCCGAACGGCTCCACCGACGACCGGACATTTACTGATGCTTTCCATTTTCTGGTCTGCTGTTGGTTTTTCGCCGTCTCTGGCGACGGTCTTTTGATTCTGAGCAAAAGCTGAATTGGCGAAGCACAAGATCGCGCAGCTCGCTATCGCTCGAACAAGTTGTTTGTGAATTTTCGGCATGGTGTCTCCTGAGGTTTGAGTTCAATTTCGACGCTTATCACGGCTGCCATGGTATCTATTGATTTTCTCCACCAGGTTCGTTCACGGCGTCGTCTCGACATGGGAAATATCGCAGTAAACGATCGATATAGCCAATGCCTTTATGTACTATGTTCCATGCGTGCAGTGCATTGATCAGAAATGCGGGATAATCTCATGGAATTTGATCAGCTACGTTATTTCCTGCGGGTCGCCAAGCGAAGCAGTTTTACCAGGGCCGCAGACGATCTTGTCATCTCGCAGCCAGCGCTCAGCCGTTCGATAAAAAAGCTTGAGGAAGAACTTGGTCAACCAGTCTTCGAACGCAAGACGCGTTCCGTTTCGCTGACCGAAGCGGGTTCGCTGTTACAGTCTCGCGCACAACTGGTGCTCGCGATGCTGGAAGACACGAAAGCGGAGATCACCGATGACGGCAAAAGCGGCCGTGTCCGTGTCCGTGTCCGTGTCGGTGCGATTCCTACGATTGCTCCGTACTTTCTGCCGGAGGTTCCCGGGAAATTCTCGGCCGCATTTCCGAGGGCGACTCTCATCGTGCAGGAGAACACGACGGACCATCGTTGTGCAATCCCAAACCCGTGCGCACGATCGCTGTTGTGTGGAATCCATATCGCTTCGAAAGCCGCCTCATGAAAGCATTTCGAAAATTCCTGCATCGATAAAACCAGGCGGAGTGTCAACTATGACTTCCCGAGATCACCAAATCGGTCATAGGTCTGTTTCAATGGATGAGCATCTTTTCGACCATCGATCATCGTGGCGGTCCATTCCGAGAGTCGCAATCCCAGCCGACGGCAGGCTTCCATTTCACGGTCAGCCGTGGGCGGGCCGGCCGTAATGGCTCCGTAATCTGCCAACTGACACTGCCATAGTTTGTCGGTGAGCCCAATGCAATGCCATCGCACCAATCGAGATCCGTGTGATCGGCTGCAGAAATATCCCGCAGTCGCACTTCCGTCCCCTCCAACTGCCCCGCGCCTTCGGCCACAAGTTCTGCCATGCGCCGCGTATTGCCAGAGTTGGAATGATACAACACAAGAATCTTAGGCAAGTGATCAACCTTTTCAAAAGTCCGGCAGCGGCGTTAGTGTTTCAGCTATCTCAGGTTCAAGGCGATCGGCTTCAGCAAATTTGTTTCTGCCTCTCGCCTTATAGCCTGATGAATACTCGCTGCTTTTCCAGGAACCGAACAAACCCGTAGGTCGTGAAATAGAAGATCGCAAGGCCAGTCAGGCACCACCACAGCGGGGAGTCTTTCGGCACGATTCCCAGCACTGCGGCTTCGAGCGAATGGTGCAGAAAATATGCGGCCAACGCATTGGTTCCGAACGTGCGGAACAATCCGATCGTCACGCCGCACATGTCGGTCATCACGACGAACGCCGCCAGCAAGGCCATCGAGAAACCAGTCGCGAACAGCGAGAAGGGCATCGACACAATGCGCTTACTCATCATCCAATAATTGTAACGCCGTAGTCGTGGCGGATTCGGAGCTTTGCCTTCCGCTTCGAGACGTTGTAAATCGCCGGCGTTCTTCGGTGGCGGCGCAACAAACGGCAATTCTGCCAGACTAATGCCGGGAGATTTGAGTTGATCACGAGATGGAAAGACGGGCGATTCAGCGAGATCACGCACGGCAGGCGGCGTGTCGGGTGGGATATCGTAAACTGTTGACAAACACGACAAACCATAGGCGATTGACATCAACGCTGTTCCGGCAATTCCCAGATTGATTGCCGCACGTCCCGACGGTCGATCGATGACAATATCGTGAGCCAGCCCACCGCCAAGGACAATGGCA
>JBDNFT010000398.1:0-8203 GCA_041689695.1 Planctomycetaceae bacterium
AGGGCCTGTCAGGTGGATTACAGTCGCTCGATCCGAATCTTTCGCGAATGCGAGGTAACGCTCCCGGTAAAACGACTCCCAGCACACAATCCCCCTTGGACTTTCGAGGTCGTCTGATTCAGGTTCTGCAGGAAATCGATCAGTTTGAAACAAACACGCGAAATCCAAACCATCCGGACTTACTAGCGAAGCGAAAAGAGGCAGACCAGCTTCGCAGTTTGTTGGGCGTCGGGACGACTCCCAGTGCAGATGGTACTGCATCGTCAGCTCCGTTTTCTCATGTGAAATTTCTGACAACACGTCGGGATGGAATTGCTGCCGAAATTGCCGAACAGGAAAAGCTCTTCGCAGAGAAGAATCTGCAAATGCTGGATCTGGAACGCGAACAACGCGAGATTGACCCGGACGTAAAAATGCGAGAATCTCTCGCTCAGGAAATCCGTGAGCAGGAAGTCGAATTGAATGCTCCGGATCGAATCAGTTCCGTGCAGGACGCTAACGTTCCGGAAGAACGTGAGATTAAGAAAAAGACCCAGCTTTCCACATTGGCCGGTCTCGCAGTTTTCGGCAGCATCGTCTGCGGCTTCACACTGTTTGAATGGTTTTCCTATCGCATCGGGGCAGCCACGGATATCTCCAGCGAAGTTGGTCTGCGACTCATCGGAACGATTCCGTCACCGGATCGCGGCGGCCTGTTGGGGATGGGCATCTTTGCCGGCAAAGTTGATTACGATGAATGGAATCGCGCGGTGACGGAATCGATGGACGTCGTGCGGACATTTCTGATGCGTCATATTGATCCCTCACGTCCGGCGTCGATTTTGATTGCCGGAGCATCCGCCAACGAAGGTAAGACAACTGTCTCGTGTCAGCTTGCTGCGAGTCTTGCTCGCACAGGCAAACGGGTGGCATTGGTCGACTGTGACCTGCGTCGTCCGTCGGCTCACATGATGGTGGGTGGTCAGCAAGGTCCGGGTCTGAGTGAATTAATGCGTGGTGAAGCAACACTGGACAAAGTTGGGCAGCAGACCCAGGCACCAGGCTTGACCTTTATTGGTGCCGGCCAGGTTGATCAGCGAGTTCTTCAATTGCTGTCGATCGACGGCGGACGCGGTTTGATTCAGCAGTTGAAGTCACGGTTTGATTTTGTGATCATTGACACATCGCCACTGTTGTTTGTCGCTGAGCCTTCCATGGTGGCTCAAAATGCTGATATCGTACTGTTGGCGACTCGTAAAGATTACAGCCGCGTACGATATGTTGTCCAAGCTCGAGATTCACTTCGCAGCCTGCAGGTTCCGCTGCTCGGCGCGATCATGGTGGGAGCGGACTCAGATTTCCAGCGACAGACGTACGGCTACCAACAGGAAGTCGTCCGGATGACGAATACATAGGTTATCAATGAATACCTCTTCAGTAACTTTTGATGGAACATTCACGGTTGATGTGGAAGATTACTTTCACGTTTCCGCATTCGCATCTGTGATTAAGCCCGTCGACTGGGATCAGTACGAATGCCGAGTTGAAGACAATACGCGGCAGATTCTGGAAATTGCCGCGAAGCAATCAACACTCGGTACGTTCTTTATTTTAGGCTGGGTCGCTGATCGATATCCGCATCTGGTGAAGGAAATTCGCTCCGCCGGACATGAAATCGGCTGCCACAGTCAATGGCATCAGTTGGTCTATGAATTCGGGCCAGACCGGTTTCGCATCGATTTGATTCAAGCTCGCGACACGTTACAGGATATTACAGGCGAGCCTGTGCATTTGTATCGAGCTCCAAGCTTTTCAATCACCAGGAAGTCGCTGTGGGCTCTGGAGATTCTGCTTGAGGAAGGATTCGACACGGATTCGAGCATCTATCCGGTGCGACATGATCGGTATGGAATACCGGGTACATTGAAAATTCCACATGTCATTCAAACGCCGAGCGGACCGATTCGCGAATTCCCCGGAATGACGGGAACATTCGCGGGCATGACAGTTCCCGTCGGTGGCGGCGGTTATCTGCGATTGCTGCCCTGGCGAATGACTTCTCGACTGCTGAAAAAAATACGAGTGGCGAATCGACCGCTCAATGTGTACCTGCATCCCTGGGAAGTTGACGTAAAGCAGCCACGAATTCCCGCGTCACTGAAATCGCGATTCCGTCATTATCAGAATCTGTCCACGACGGCTCGCAAGCTGACACGAATGCTGAGCGAGTTTCGCTTAACAACAATGAGTGGACTATTGGACGAATACATGGCGACGACAGGTCCGCCAGCCAGTGTCGATTTGGCTGCGCTGGGGAAAACTGATTGACCGGACGGCGGGGGCCCGGCGAGCGGTGCGACGTCAGTCGCCTGATCCGACGACGCCGCTTCGCTCAGTCACGCATTTGCCACACCAAACCCGCCACGCCAAAATCGGAGCCACGCGACGTAATCGGAGGACTAACGTCCTGCCGCTCGCGAACGCGACCACTCACCGGTGGCGATTCCATCGGATGGCCAGCGGTATAGTCGCGAATGGCAGAATGCACAAAGCAGAAAATGCCATGATCATCGGGTAGGCCAGGATCGGCAATGTCTTTGCTTCAACGACGAACACGATCAACGCGATTCCCGCTGCTATCATCAAGAGGATTCGTAGATTTTTGCTCTTCAGCAGACCACGCTGAACTGCTTTGAACAACGCAAACGGTGTCACGATCAGAACAGCAAGGGATACAATCCAGATGCTGGCGTAAAACAGAATCTGCTGCGTACTTTCTGAACACTGAGCCTTGACCAGCACCATCGCTGCTGGGTAGACAAAGAATCCGGCAGCGATAGCAAGCGTTAGGCGCGTTCCACGCCCGGAAAGTCCGACCGTAGAGAGATTCGCCATCGTGATCCAGGAACCGAGTAGAATCAGCGGCAGATACCACGCGCCGATCGGCCCCGGAAAAACGGCATCCGGAAGCCGATGCATGATGTCTGCAAAGAAAAGCCACGCAACAAACGTGGTTGCCCAGATTGTCCACGTGATCAGCAGACTTCTGACGGTCATGCGAAGAAACGTTTTCGCAAAATCTGAATTCGTGAATGGACGCGTCGAAAAAAAATGTCCCATTTCTTCGGCATTCTTCTGGTCAAACAAATCACTGATCGTAGGTGAATGGTATCGATTCGAACTTCCCGTTGACGCAATGCCGATCAGCAATCCAACGAATCCCGCCACGAATGGGATCATCGCTCCCCCGGCCAGGTTAGCCTCATGAAAATCCTTGACTGCATTCCCGACATACTCCCCAACGATGATCTGAATGCAACCCACGCTCGCAACAACGGCATAACCCAGAATCACAATCAGTGGCATCGCCCAACCTTTCAATCGCCATTCATACCAAAAGTGAGCTTCCTTTGGTGACTGAAACGGCCGCACACTGATCGGCGATTTTGCTCCGAACGATTCCCATGTTCGCACGATCCATTTCCAGCCGCCCAGTGACGGCATGGGTTCGCCGCACCGGTCGCGTTCGATGGCCGCGACGGTTACAAAATATGCGATCGCTGTGACGCCCGTCAGCGTTGTGATTTCCAGAGGTGTCACGTCGGTCCAGTAGTGCGTCGGCGGCTTGAACCAGCCACCGTATCGCGAATGCAACCATGCAAATAAAATAAACGACGGAGAAAAGGCAAGCGTGAAACTCGTCGTCGTCTTATGCGAAACGGACGTCAACACCTGCAGTGACGCCCATGCCGCGATAGAAAATAACGACGGACCCAAAATTGGCCAGCTAATCTGATACATCGAACGATACATCCAACCAGCCACTGCCAACTCAATCGCCAGCAGGATGCCCGCTGGGAACATGTGCCATGCCACCAGCGACGCTGTTGAAATCGGCTTCGTATAGAGCCTTGACATTGGCCCCTGTCCGGCCATGTTTCCGCCTCCGAATGAAACTATAATCAGAGGCAGAAATACGATATGCATTAACACAATTTCGGTGGCATTTGGATCGACTTCGAATGGCCCAAGCGCTGAGTAAATAAACATCGGCAACAGATTGCCGGCCATGAACAACCCGAGAATCCACCAACGACCGTGCGAGAAAGTTTCCCACATCAGAGCTCGAGGTATTGAACGCATGATGTTGACTCCTGCTGGATTTGAATGAATGCGACAGTAAGCCGATGGCGCTAGCCACGGGCCCGGTACTTGTTGATGAATTCCCGAATAAGGCCCGCAGCTAGCGCTGTCGGCTTAAAGCGGTCATCACGACTGAATCCGCGATACGAAAATCTCGTCCAGCGACAACGCCGAATCATCTACGACCGTCGCGCCGATCGCTTCTGCAGCGCGTCGAAGTTGTGCTGGTTCACCGCTGCAAACGTAGGTCCATTCCGCTCCGCCACCTTCACACGTCAGCGTCCCCACAAGTGCCGGAGCCTGCGACATCGTTTGCTGAAAACGCAACGTCATCCTGCGGTGCGTTTCTTTGATCTCATCCATCGACGCTGTCAGTATGATTCGTCCCTGATGAATAATGGCGACTCGATCTGCCACGCGTTCCACTTCATCCAGCAGATGCGACGAAAAGAAAACCGTGCGGCCTTCATCGGCGATTGTCCGAATAATCGCCCCCAGAATATCGCGACGTACCACCGGGTCCAGGCCAGACGACGGCTCATCCAGCACCAACAAATCCGGACGATGCGCCAATGCCACAAGCAACCCAGCACGGGCTCGCTGGCCACGAGAGAGACTCTTTACCTTCGCCTTTGGGTCGAGATCAAACGCCTCCCGCAATTCCTCAGCGTATTTTGGATCCCAGTTCGGATAGAACGCCTGCGTGTAACGCATGAGTTCATGAATTCGCATCCAGTTCGGTAAGTCGCGATCTTCGGATAGATAGCCGATGCGACCGAGCACTTCGACGGGAAAATCGACTGGATCAAGCCCGAACACTCTCACGGAACCGGATTGAGCTTGGAGCATCCCCAGCAAGTGCCGAATCAGTGTCGTCTTGCCAGCCCCGTTGCCGCCGATCAGTCCAAAAACGCCACCGCGAGGAACGACCAGTGACAGATCGTTTAGGGCAACTTTGCTATCAAACTGTCTCGTCAAACGCAGCACCTCGACAAGGGGAGGTGTCGCCGAAGGGAATGGATCAGACATCGGTAGATTCCTTTGATCGAGAGGTAGACAGAACGGTATTTCGCTGATTCACGAGCTTGATCACATCATCCAGACTAACATCCATCTGCAGAGCTTCGGCCAGGAGTTGGTCAATCCGCTCCGACAGGATTTTTATTCGTTCGCGACGAGCCAAAGGCGAACCCTGATCGGAGACAAACGTCCCGGCCGTTCGTCGCTTCTCGACAATTCCTGCCAGTTCCAGTTCGCGATACGCGCGTGCGATTGTATTGGGATTGACGACCAATTTTTCCGCCAGCACACGAATCGGAGGCAACTCTTCACCCGCCGCCAGCCGACCGGCCGCAACCAGATACTTGATCTGATTGACGACCTGCAGGTAGATCGGCACTTTGTCATGAGTCGTGATATTGATCTGCATATGCGAAACTCCTCTGGCAATTGTTGTATTAACACAATGATACAATTTAGCGGGAGCCGGTCAAGAGGGAATTAATGAATTGGCGCAGAGACGCCGCCAGTTCCCATCGACCATGTTGAAAGGATGCAGATCTGAGACAGATCTGCTTACGTAGTCCGACCTGTCTCAGGTCGGATTCCTTCGGCGTGGCTACATATTTGGCAGACTTGTTTCTACCGCTCGCCTGATTGAAATTTTCCCGCTCAGCGAGGAGTCTTGTTCCGCGCTCGTCCTGTACAATCTCACAGATGCTGCATGAGCTATAGTTCCTTGACGTGAAGCGTTGCGCGGGTCAAACTTCGGCATGTGGACGAGACGGCAAGCGTATCGTGCGATTGTTGTTTCGTCTGAAAATTGTTTGATGTTCTGTTGGATTACAAGGCTGAATCAATGAGTGGACCGATTGTTCGAACCGGAACGACACCCGAATTCTGGAAGAACTGGGATCGGGCGTTCGGGGATAAAAAGGCGGCGGCTGGTGTAAAAAAAGCGACAAAGGCTCCTGAAAAAAAAGAAGCCGCAGTCGCTTCAAAGAAGGCTGCTTCCAAAGCTGCTCCGAAAAAAGCCTCTAAGAAGGCAGCAAAGAAGACGAAGTGATCATTGCTTCTGCAGCGGCAACTGAATCCAACGGACAACAGCAGGAGCCGATCGGCTTCTGCCTGTTGTCGATGGTTGTGGTTGCTGGATTGTTCTTAGCCGTTTCATTACTGAGCAGTCCGATCCCCGGGGTGAATGAGCCGCATTATTTGTGCAAGGCTCGAGCGTTTTCTGACCCTGGGTGGTGTGATGGCGACTTTTTCCTGACGTCCACCAACGCGCACTACTGCTTCTTCTGGCTTGTTGGGCCTCTGACGCAACACTTTTCGTTCGACACCGTAGCGTTGTTCGGGCGTGCCACTTCGGCATTGATGCTGGCTGTTGGTTGGACTGTGCTCGGCCGTGCGATTGGTTTATCGGCAGCATCCAGAATCATGGCGGCCGGCGCGTTCGCGTTCCTGAGTCAGCTCGGTAGTTTTTCGGGCGAATGGCTGCTTGGCGGATTCGAATCAAAAGTTGCTGCCTGGGGACTTGGACTCTGCGCAGCTGGATTCTGGATCTTTGGCACGCAGAAAACGTGTCCCGGCTGGATGGCAATTGCAGGAGTCTGCTGCGGAGCTGGTGCGATGTTGCACCCAGTTGTCGGAGGCTGGATTGCGGTCTGCATCTGCATGGCGTGGCTGATGAATTTTGTCACGGCGTACCTGACGAGTCGATCGCAGAATGTTGTGAAGTCCATCGTCGGGATCGTGACGTTTTCGATTGCGACAATCATCGTTGCTCTGCCAGGCCTGGTGCCGGCCTTGCGATTGGTGCTGGATAATTCGCTGAATCAAAAAGATCGTGAACTGGCATTGTTTATTCAGGTGTTCTGGCGACTGAAACACCATCTGGATCCGACGGAATTAATGTCCTCGCAGTGGATGTACGCCGCTGCATTGCTGACTACGACGGTGATTGTGGCTTCTGTATTGCGCAGTCGGTGGAACAGTGAGTTCCCGAGCCACAAACTAGATTCGCCAGCGGCGAGCAATGATGCCGCGAGCTATGACACGGCGATCTCGTTATCACAATCAAACGCGGCCATTGCTCTTTTGCTGAAGTTCTTTCTGGCATCGGTGGTCATCGCGTTTGCAGGCGTTCTGGTCGGGTGGCACTTCGTGGCCGCGAACGATATGAACGATTGGCAGTGGCGTGCAGCACTGTTGAAGTTCTATCCGTTTCGAACCTTCGATGCGTTACTTCCGATCGTCGCGGGACTGCTGACAGCACGGCTTCTTCAATGCAGATTCGCCATTTCAGCGAACCACAGGTTGCCCACAAAAGCCTTCGCGATGGCGATTTTTTGCGGGCTGCCGTTAGTGCCAGCAACGTTGTATCGATCCGAAACTCCGCCGGGCTACACGGCTGATCAGTATGCAGATTGGCAACAGGCCTGCCAATGGATTCGAACGGAAACCCCCAAGGACGCACTCATCCTGACGCCACGCGAATCCTGCGCGTTCAAGTGGCTGGCCGAACGGGCCGAGTTTGTCTGTTACAAAGACTGCCCTCAGGATGCAGCCGGGATTCTTGAATGGAATCGACGACTCTGGTGGCTGCATCACTGGACGTTAAGCAGTTCCATGGATGGCGTCTACGACAGTGCAGATTTACAAAAACTTCGTTCAGAGACCGGCTGCGATTTCATCGTGACACGTATTCTGGGTCCGTTCGAAGCTCAGCCTGTGTGGAAAGGCGAGCACTGGCAGGTTATTTCGGTTCCATAGTGGTTCATCCGCATTGTGTTTACCAGTAGCGTAAGTCGTCAAGACTTGCGGCGATTGAACGCCAATCCGAAAGTCTTGACGACTCTCGCTACTCGTAAATTCGACGAAGACACGCCACTCACTACGGGCTGTCATCGAAAATCGTCACGGCTTCGGAAACGATCAATGGTTTCGGCATTTGATCGTATGACAATGAAGCAAGAACTCGGGCATTGCGGGCTTGCTGTTCGCCCTGAAGTTTAAGTTCAAAGGTCATTTTGTCGCCGGGTTGAATGGCTTCCACAGTGGCATACCGAACAGTGTGGCC
>JBDNFT010000399.1:0-5474 GCA_041689695.1 Planctomycetaceae bacterium
AACCTGTACGAGGTGAATACCGTCATTGAAAAACCAACACCGACGGTCGCCGAACAACGCCTGATCGTGGCTGGTCAGCGAGCGGGTTACTACCTCTGCATGTTTGGAATGCACGTGTTGACGCCGACAGTTCTGACGCTGCTGCAGAAGTCGCTCGATTCAACTTCTGCCGGAACAAACATCGATCTCAGCAGTTCGCTGAATCAACTGGCAAAAACCGAACGCTACCTTGCACTCGAAATCGACGGTTCACGTTACAACATCAGCTACAAGTACGGACTGCTGATGGCGCAACTCGCGTTTTCGCTGAGTGGCGATGATCGCGACTTGATTTTGACCGAACTTGTGAACCTGCTGGCGGCAAAGTAATCACTCCGGCGAGCGGCAGCCCAATGGCACTCCAATTGCGATTATAGTAGCCGTCACTCTCCGAGTGACGAATGCCCCAAGGCCGCTGGAGCGGCCAGCGTCACTCGGAGAGTGACGTCTACTTTGTTACATCGACTTTTCTCCGGAGTCAGCCCTCCGATTCCTATCCTGCATGCACATTGCTCCGTAAACCACGAATGGTGTGTTTCGCTCCGCTGCACACACCCTACTAGAATCACCGAAACGCCAACATGAACCTTCTCTCGATCATCACCTCCAGCGACTTATCCACTCGCAACAGGTCTCTCGATGCCGAATGCAAAGATCTGACGCTGGATCAACTGCTGCGCGAATGTCGGGAGCTGGATGAATACCGCCGAACTTGCGAAAATCTGTACGATCGAGTCCGTAGTCTCTTCTTTCTCTACGCCATTCATCGATTCCATTTACCAACACAGCTGGCCGGAAAAGAAAGCGGACGCATTCCATACGCGGGCTACGAGCACATGCTTAATCGCCGTTACCCGGAAGCGCTGGATGTGTTTCTGCTGAAGCTGGAACAGGACGGCCCGTCTGTTTCTCTCTCGAGCGCGCTGGGGGAGGCGTATCATCGGCTGGCGTTTCAAACTCTCGCCGATCAGGTTCGACGCAGTGTTCGCACGGTGCGCGGTAATCAATGGATGTTCCGAACGGGACATCCCGCCGATGTGCCGTTGCAGATCCGTCCGGAACTTCTGCAGATCAACGAAGCGACAAACAGCTATCCCGTTCTTCGCGAACGCACGGCAGTGCGAATGGACTTTTCGCACAGCGGCTGGAGCGACATTTTTTTCCTCGGCATGGATTATCCCGAAGGCGCGAAGGTGATCAATGCGTCGATCGATCTGGCCGTGCGAGGCCGTCATGAGAAACCAACTCCTCCGATCGACTGTAGTTTGCGAGTCATTGATGAACCGGTGCTGCGACTGATCAGCATAGACCTCGACGCGAAAGTCGAGATCCGCGAAATCAACGAAGTGTTCGACTTTGCCCGCGATTATCTCGGCCTGATTAAAGGTGCAGTGATTGCCGCCGGATTGATTCCACCTGGCATGGAGGGCTGCGGCGGGAAAATTGCAGACGTCTTCAATCGCATGATCGGCCCGGGTTTGGGTCTGGAAATTACAAGCCGAGTCAACGACATTCCAAAAGGCTCGCGGCTTGCTGTTTCGACGAACCTTCTGGGCTCGCTGATTTCAATGTGCATGCGTGCCACCCGACAGGTTTCTGCCTTCACAGGTCAGCTCGAAGAATCCGATCGGCGAATTGTGGCCGCTCGCGCGATCCTTGGAGAATGGATCGGCGGCTCCGGCGGCGGATGGCAGGATTCCGGCGGCGTCTGGCCGGGAATCAAACTCATTCAAGGCTGTACGGCAGGTCCCGACGATCCGGAATTCGGTGTCAGTCGAGGCCGTTTGATGCCTCAACATCATGTGTTTACTCAAGACGAAGTCAGTCGTGAAACTCGCCGAAGATTGCAAGACAGCCTTGTGCTTGTACACGGTGGAATGGCCCAAAATGTCGGGCCGATTCTGGAAATGGTCACTGAAAAATATCTGCTGCGCTGCGAAAGTGAATGGGCCGCGCGGCAGGATGCGATTGGACTGCTCGAACAAATCACTGCGTCACTCAAGGCGGGCGACATCCCCGGCGTCGGAGCGGCGACTCATCGCAACTTCCACGAACCGCTACAGGCCATCATTCCGTGGTGCAGCAACGCGTACACAGAACGCCTCATTCAAGAATGCCGCACCCAGTATGGTGACAAGTTTCAGGGCTTCTGGATGCTTGGCGGCATGGCCGGCGGAGGCATGGGTTTCATCTTCGATCCGACCATTCGTGAGGAAGCTCAGGACTGGCTTCAAACGATGATGATCACCGTCAAACGCAGTATGGAAGCCAGCGTTCCATTTGCAATGGATCCCGTCGTTTACGACTTTGCAATCAACGACAACGGAACGTTTGCCGAACTACGAGCTGATGGCAATCTCCCCAAAGGCTATTATGCGTTGATGGTTCCCGACTGGCTGCGCCGAGGTCTCCAACAGCTCACGCCGATGGTGCGCGGCGAACTTGAACGAGTCGGCAATGCGTGTCGTAATGACGACGGCGGTGACCATCTTGCATCGCGACTAATCCAAAGAATTCTGCCTACAACATCGAAAGAGGCTCAGCAATCTGCAAGGCTCGACGATCTGCTCCGGGAAAACGGCTTCGACTCGATCGCTCACGAACAACTGCGTGAAGACTTGCGATCGGGCCGATTGGGAATGTCGCAAAATCGCCTGCCCGCCACGGTGACGATTGAAGATGTTTCAGCAAGTGACGTCATCGAAGCCCGACGCGATATTCCGAAGTCCGCGATTGGACTCGGTCGAGCCGCGATCGCAAACGGCGAAGTCGGCGTGATTTCACTGGCCGCCGGCGTCGGCAGCCGCTGGACTCAAGGCGCGGGTGTTGTGAAGGCATTGAATCCGTTCTGCAAAATGGGTGGGCAGTGGCGTTCGTTTCTGGACATCCACTTTGCGAAAACACGGAAAGTCGCCGCTGAATTTGGCGTGTCGCCGCTGCACGTGGTGACCTCGGGATATCTGACGGATAAGCCGCTGCGTGAAGCCGTCGATGCGTTGAAGAGTAACGGCATCTTCCGTGTCTCGCGCGGTGCATCTGTTGGCCTGCGAATGGTTCCCACATTGCGAGACCTGCAGTTCACATGGGAAGAAATTACTCAGCAGGTTCTTGATCAGCAGAAGGAAAAAGTTCGCAGCAGTTTGCGAACCGCTCTGATGAACTGGGCGCGCACGGCTGGCGAAGCTTCAGACTACACTGACAACCTGCCGTCGCAGTGCATGCATCCGGTCGGCCACTGGTACGAAGTGCCCAACCTGCTTCGCAACGGCACGCTGCGTCAGATGCTGGCCGATCGCCCGCAACTGAAATATCTGATGCTGCACAACATCGATACGCTCGGCGCGAATGTGGATGCCGGCTGCCTGGGACTGCACATTCAGTCCAATGCGGATCTGTCGTTTGAAGTCATCAGTCGCCGACTGGAAGACCGTGGCGGCGGATTGGCGAAGGTCGATGGTCGAGTCCGTCTTGTCGAAGGACTCGCGATGCCTCGTGAAGAAGATGAGTTCCATCTGTCGTGGTATAACTCCTTGACGACATGGATTGATATCGACCGCTTGTTGAATATCTTTGGACTCGATCGCCCCGCTTTGTCCAACCTCAAGACCGTCGATGCCGCCATCCGCGACCGTGGCCGCCGCATGCCGACGTACATTACTCTCAAGGACGTCAAGAAACGCTGGGGCCACGGTCAGGAAGATGTGTTCCCGGTTTCGCAATTTGAAAAGCTCTGGGGCGACATGACCGCACTCGCGGATGTTGATTGCGCGTTCCTTGTCGTTCCCACCCTCCGCGGCCAACAGTTGAAAGACCCCGCTCAACTCGACGGCTGGCTGCGAGACGGCTCAGCGGCGTATGTGGAATCGTTGTGCAAATGGTAATTGGGTAGGGTGTGTGAAGCGCAGCGCAACACACCACAGGTAAAAACATTGCAAGTTTAATACGGGTCGATCCATAACCTACCATGCGCAACAACGCAGCAAGTTGGATCGCGGGGTTGAAATATCACAGGCCAGAACTGGTGTGTTGCGCGCCGCTGCACACACCCTACGGCTTTGATATGATGGGCCATTGGTCACAATGAGTTTTTAATGGACGACTCACATGAGCACGGCACGACGACTGAATCTGATTTCAATCGATAACTACCTCGCGGGCGAGCAGCAATCGACGATCAAACATGAATACCTTGGCGGAGTCGTCTACGCGATGGTCGGAGCGAGAAATGCTCACAACATGATCGCCGCAAATGCCTTGGTGGAAATTGGGCGGCAGCTCCAGGGGCACAAATGTCGCGTCTTCAACTCCGACACAAAGATTCGAGTACGAATGCCCAGCCAAACGCGGTTCTACTACCCAGATGTTTCTATCATCTGCCATCCGAATCCGCAGAGCGATGTTTTTCAGGACCAGCCCTCAGTTATCATCGAGGTGCTTTCCGAATCGACTCGACGCATTGACGAAGGCGAAAAACGCGAAGCGTATCTAACAATACCAACATTGACGCACTACATTCTTCTTCAACAAAGCGAACCCGCCGCCATCGTCTACGAACGCGGTGAACCCGGCTTTGATCGCCGAGTCCTTTCGTCCATCAGCGACCGCATTGAGATCTCTGACATCAAAGTTTCCCTGGAACTCGCAGCGGTTTATAGCGGCGTGGAATTCAGTGAGGAATGATCTCCGCAGCCATCATTTCCGATACAAAAATAAGAATCGGGCCAGGAGCCTCCCGCAAATGCGTCTTTGACATGATACATTCGCAGTTCAGGATGCTCGATGAGCAACTCTACGGGGTCTTGCAGAAAATATGGATCTACACAATAGCCTGCCAGCAGCGTCTCTCGATACTTTGACGGCAGTTTCAATTTCAGATGCGTTTCAATTGCCGATACTTCTTCAGTGTTCATTGTGTCATTCCACGTTGCGTAAGATACGGTGATACGACCAAAGGGGACATCTTTGAAATGTGGTGTCCGCAGGCTGCGTGGAGCTCAAATGGTGTGTTTCGCTGTGATTCACAAACCCTACTTGATCACACAGCCGCGATGGAATACGGCTGTCCGCGTTTTTCCAACGCGACGGCAATCTTTGTCAACGTGTCGTCGGTCAGCTCGCGCTTCATCGCTTCGGCGGTTTCTTTGATTTGCCAGGCTCGTTTGGCACCGCAGAGGGCGGAGGTGATGCCGGGTTGGCGGATGGTCCAGGCGAGAACAAGCTGTGAGACCGGGCAGCCGATGTCCGCTGCGATGGCTTTCATGTCGTCCATGAAGTCCTGATTCTTCTGCCATTCTTCGCCTTGAAACATCGGGTACTTCTTGCGCCCGTCGGCATCGACGAACTTGTGATCTCGCGGCAGGCGTCCGGCGAGAAGACCTTTCATCAGCGGCCAGTAAACACAGAGAGCAACATTGTGATGCAAACACCATGGAACA
>JBDNFT010000400.1:0-2909 GCA_041689695.1 Planctomycetaceae bacterium
CCCCGCAACAAGCAAAAGTCGCTGGCCTGACCAGAGGATTGTACAACCGGATCCCGCGTGGATGAACAGAGAAATCATTTGCGGCAAGAATTCCGTGACTCTATGGTCATATTTTTTGTTTGTACAGGGATTTGGCGTTCGTACCAGGGGACGGGAACTGATTACAGACATTCTGGCTTTCAAAAATGAGCCCCCTGCGCGCTTGTGATGCGGGTGAATGTGTTGTGCAATTCGCCGTAGTGATTTCAAAACTCCGCTACTTCCCGGCAAGCTGGCGGCGGGTGGGTGAGTTGCGGGTCATGACAAGGACTGACGTCTCCGGCTCGCCAGCAGCATTTCTCACCGTGCGAAGTTATCGATTCTCAAGGAGTTACGCCCGATGCCTGCTTGCATTGGTGACATTAGCGAAGTCGCACATCGCGTGGCGTTCGAGAGTGACAGTGATTAGAATCCGGCGATGGATTCTGACAAACATCTTTACGAAATATTCGAGGCGTGCCCTCACTTCGTGTTCGATTTGACTGGTCGGCCGTGGCCCGGTCTCTGCCGCTTCTAATCCGTTCACGCAGGTCTCATCGTTCGTCTCCGCCAAATTATGCTGACTTCTGCTTGATTCACCGTCCCATTCTGGCCGCAATCCATGAAAACACTCCTCAGCCTCCTGCTCGTTGTCACCTCGTCGGCGGCGATTAAGGCGCAGCCAATCTCGCTGCACCCGGACAATCCGCACTATTTCTTATTTCAGGGCAAACCGACGGTCTTGATCACCTCGGCCGAACACTACGGACTCAATAACCCCATCGGCGACAACGAGACCGACGTACCAGGGGACCGCTGACAATCATTACCGGATGGAAGCCTGGGAGTTCATCCTCGCTGGCGGAGGGCTTTTCAACAATCTCGACTACTCGTTCACCGTGGGGCATGAAGACGGCACATTCAAGTATCCGCCCACGCAACCGGGCGGCGGCAGTCCGGCTTTCCGTAAGCAGATCAAACTTCTGAAGGATTTTATCCACAGTTTCGATTTCGTCAGAATGAAGCCAGCCCGCGACGCCATCCGTGAGCCTCTGCCAAAAGACGCTCAATGTCAGATTCTTGCGGAACCCGGTCGGCAATATGCCGCATATTTTCGAGGCGCCGCGAAGTTTGAATTCACGCTCGATTTCCCGGCAGGGAATTATCACGTCCGCTGGATAGACGTTGTGAGTGGTCGTGAAGAGGCTCCCCCGATGATTTCCCATCCAGGAGGCCCGGCACGCTTCGTCGTACCAGATGATCTTAAAGAGTGCGCAGTGCGAATTGTGCGAGAGACCAGATAGTTGTCTTTAGCTCCGAAGTGTTTCGTTTGGATGGCCCCAATTTATGAATGGTACGAAAGGTTTCGCTGCGTTGACTTCCGTCAAGCCGAATCTCAGCTCGATGACGCAACATTGCCACTTCTGCGGGGACTTGGTCTTAACTGCCGGTTGGTAGTGTTGGATATCGAATCGGTGTCGCAGAAGCGAGATGCATCCTCGCACGACGGATACAAAGTACATCGTGGCAATGGTCTGGTCTTCTTTCCTACTGGCGGATTTGTTTCAAACTGCGATCCCCGTGGAGTGTGATTCCTTAGGGTTACGCCCGATGCCTGCTTGCATTGGTGACATCAGCGAAGTCGCACATCGCGTGGCGTTCGAGAGCGACAGTGATTAGAATCCGGCGATGGATTCTGACAAACATTTGACAAATTGTTGGAAAACAGCCGTGCTTATCATAACCCGAAGCGTCAGCGAGGGATTTGTTGGCACGCCGCCGAAACGCCGCAAGTCAATCCCACACTCACGTTTCGGGTTGTGAAAGTGGGAAACGCGCAACTTCAAAAAGCATCAGCGACGGTAATTTATTTCCTGCCGCTCGCCTTACTGTCTCTCGGCGTTTTTGATCTCGTCAATGAATTGGCAAACGAATAGGGGCAGACGAATGGAACTCTCGCACCAAATCTATGAGATTCTCCATTCGTTTGCCATCACATCGTTTCCCCCGTCTGGTGACGTCAGCTACGCTTAACAGCCAAGCGATCATGAATGAAAGAATCTCAACTCATAAACCGCACTTCCCGAGAGTCTGGTCTACTATGGGAAAGTAAGTGCCATAGGGCGAGAGCATGAGGCGAACAATCTGACTATCACACTGCAAGTGATGCGTCGATATCTTGTTACGCGGCCGATCGGTGCGTTTGAACTTCCACGGCGCACAGGGATTCGACAATGCGTTCCATGTGCATGCTGCGCGAGCCTTTGACAAGCACTGCGTCGCCTGCCGTCAGCAGGCAATCCAGCATGATGTTCAGCGTTGTGATGTCACGAAAGACGGAAAGCCTGTTAGACGATACTCCAGCCGACATTGCTCCCGAAGCAACTTCATCTGCAAACGTGCCAAATATGATGGCGTGATCAATTCTTGATTTACTCAGAGCGCGGCCGACTTCACGATGATACTCCGCCGCCTGTTCGCCGAGTTCCAGCATGTCGCCCAGGACAAGAATGCGTCGTCGCGCGGAGGTAAAATCGGTAAGAGTCTGAATGGCCGCCAGAACGCTGGCTGGACTGGCGTTGTATGTTTCGTCAATCACTGTCCATGGGTTGCGTCGAACAATGCGGCCACGACCCGCGTCGGGCAGATAAGTCCTCAAGCCTTCGGCGATCTCGCCGGAACTCAGCCCCGCAACTCGCCCAACTGCAATGGCCGCCGTCGCACTAGTGATAAGATGGGCGCCCGCTTGAATTTGATACAACTGATCATCCACGATAAACTTGCAGCGTCCATCGCGAGAGACGATTGATGTCGCTCGGAACGCAGCGTCGATTGTTGTGCCATAGAGAATCACGTTGGCGGATGTTGATGCTGCCATCGATCGCACGGCA
>JBDNFT010000401.1:0-2562 GCA_041689695.1 Planctomycetaceae bacterium
CGGCCACAACTGTGACGCAGTGAAACTTGAGACCAGCTTGAGTCGCCGCTTTCGCCGACAGTCCAGTCATCGCTGCGGCCAAGTCAAACACACGGACGATCGACGTGCCCAACACGGGCGTGCATGCATCAGATTTTCCCATAGCAGCATGTTGACCGGCCAGCCGTCCAGCTCGGTTCGCCGGCCCGGCAAGTGGAACTCGCATCATTTTTCCAAGCGGAGCTGTCATATATTCCGCCGCGTCACCGACCGCGTAGATATCCGGATCAGATGTCTGGCAATACTGATTCGCGGCTATGCCGCCAGTCTTCCCGATTTCCAGTCCTGCATCGATCGCAAGTTTGGTATTTGGTCGCACGCCCATACCAAGAATGATGAGCGAACCTGGCAACGTTGTTCCATTCAACAATTCAACACCCGTAGTGTTGCCGTCCGCATCCTTCGAGATGCAACGAATACCACTGCCAAGTTCCAACGTCACACCGCGGGAACGCAAATCATCCTGCAACGGTGCGACCATTTCCGGATCCATCGGCGGCAAGACCTGAGTTTGCAATTCTGCCAGAGAAACCGCGAATCCTCGCGCGACGAGCTGCTCTACCATTTCCAGACCAATATACCCTGCTCCCACCACCACAGCTTTTCGCTGCGGTAGCGGAGCGTGATCGACCGCTGCACGAATTTGATCCATGTCGGCAATGTTGCGAAGAGTAAACACGCCCTTTGCGTCCGTCCCTTCGATCGCGGGGACGAAGGGGGCTGCACCTGGCGACAGAATCAGTTTGTCATAGGGCTGAGTGTACTCAGTGCCATCATCGAGCCGTCGCACAATGACGTGTTTCGCTTTGCGATCGATTCGTACGGCTTCACTTCGAATCCGCACGTCCAGTCGAAAACGTCGCTCCAGCATTTCTTTTGTTGCGACCAACAATTTGCTGCGATCCGGTATCTCACCGCCGATGTGGTATGGCATTCCGCAGTTCGCAAAGGATACGAACTCATCTCTCTCCAGGAGGATAATGTTTGCGTTTTCGTTGCAGCGCCGAGCTCGCGTCGCTGCCGATGCTCCGCCAGCGACTCCACCCACGATTACGATTGTCAAATTCTGTTTTGTCATTTTTTTTTCTGTTTCTATGCCCTTGTTCCGAGGCTCCTGCCTCGGAACACACTGCACCGGAGGCTCCTGCCTCCCGAACGATTGGCCGAGGCAGAAGCCTCCAGTGCAGCGCGTTCCAGGGCTGGAGCCCTGGAACGAGAATTGACGGCAGCATTCCGCAGCCCGAAGTGTCGAGATGTTCGTGAACTGGAAAGTCTGGAACAAATCGATATCTGCGTCTACGACAAATGCCGCTACGGGAAAATCACAGCCAGAATTCTCAGGCAAGCCACTCGATTGCCCTTCATAACCCCAGCCAATAGCATTTGGCCCGCGAGATAACCCTGAGATCAACTATGCCCACACAAAAACAAAAGACGTTGCCATTTTTCGCTTCGGCGTCAAAGCCCAAAACACTTAGCAACGCGGCCAAGGCGGATGGGAAGCAGCAGGACGACATCCAACGGCTTGATTTCCGATTCATCGATCTGTTCGCCGGAATTGGCGGATTGCGAATCGGACTGGAAAAAGTCGGCGGGCGATGCGTGTTCTCGTCTGAAATCGATCCATACGCCCAGAAGACGTATACGGCGTGGTTTGGCGAAGCACCGGTCGGCGACATCAAGGATTTTGAAGATGGTACAAATGTGCCTGAGCACGAACTCCTGGCCGCCGGATTTCCGTGTCAGCCGTTTTCAATTGCTGGCGTTTCCAAAAAGAAAAGTCTCGGCCGCGAACATGGATTCAAAGATAAAACACAAGGCACTTTGTTCTTTCAGTTAGCCACATTGATCGACGTCCGACGTCCCGAAGTGTTGTTGCTGGAAAACGTGAAGAACCTGCGGTCCCATGATCAAGGCAATACGTGGAAGACGATTCTGCAGACGCTGGATGAACTGGGTTACACGATCTTTGCGGAAATCATTGATGCGCAGAATTATGTTCCGCAACATCGCGAACGAATCTTCATTGTGGGCTTTCGACGTGATCTCTACGGAGACGATCCGCCGTTTGAGTTCCCTCAACCGCCAACGGCACTCAAACGAAAATTCCGTGACATTCTGGAGAAGCCAAAAGCTGTTTCTGATCGCTACACGTTGTCGGATCTGTTGTGGCAATATCTTCAGGACTATCGCGCGAAACATGAAGCCAAAGGCAACGGTTTTGGCTACGGTCTGGCACCGCTGGATGGCATCTGCCGCACGTTGAGCGCGCGTTACTACAAGGACGGTGCGGAAATCCTGATCCCGCAAAAAGATGGCAAAAATCCGCGACGACTCATGCCCATCGAAGCCGGACGTCTAATGGGATTCCCGGAAGAATTGATCCGCAATCAAGTTGTCTCCGACACCCGCGCGTACAAGCAATTTGGCAACGCCGTCGTACCTCTTGTCGCCGAAGCCCTCGCCAAACAAATCGTGCTCACCATGCAATGGCAGCGCGGATAAATTCTCCCTGGCCCCCCC
>JBDNFT010000402.1:0-2493 GCA_041689695.1 Planctomycetaceae bacterium
AACTGAATGAGTTCTTCATTCATAGCCGTCGACAGGATCTTTGGATCTTCGACGGCCAGTTTCTGCAGGCGAGTTCTGATTTGAAGCAGCCGTTTGTCTTCGGGGTCGCGTTCTGAAATCGTGGTGAAGACTTCGAACATCTCCGACGAAATACGACTGGCCGCAATCTCCCTCATTTTGTCAGCCGGGACAGATGCTGCAATCTCTTCCGGAGTGAGTTTGGGATCGGCTTCGGCGATGATCGTCAAAACTTGATTCAGGAAATCATCCTGAACTCGTGCTGCCGCAATTTTTGCCTGAAGCTGGACATCGATTTTCCCGTCGGCTGGTGCATCCGGATTCTGTGCGGCACCTTGCTTCAGGATCAGATAACTGCCCGTGACGGAGCGTGCCACCAGTTCAGCGGGCAGTTTTTCATTCACATGTTTCTTGAAATCCTCCAGTGTCACGATACCATTTTCTGTCATGCGTTCATTGAGCTGACGAATGGAATTTGCCGCGATCATCGTCTCCCATGAACGCGTTTCATCCGTTGAACCTGTCGGAACGGGACTGACTGGTGCCGTCGTGCCCAGCAATCGCAGGACTCGCCATGAATCCACATAAGCACCGATCAAGCCATCAGAATCGCGAAGGATAAACACCTGCGACAGTTGATCAACGCGACCCATTGTTTCAAACAATGCTCCCACGCGTCGTTCAATTTCGGTCATGATGTTTTGCTGATTGTTTTCCTGTTTCTTGCGACCCGACTGCAGGTCCGCTTCCATGTTTTTAAAATTCTTCTGGATCTCGACCAGGGAATACGTCAATCCCGGACGTTTCTCCAAATCCAGCAGAGCCAACAGTTCGTCATCTTCAATCTTGTAGATGCGGTGTCGAGCTGCAACTTCCGGACGTGTCATGACATCGAGCAGCCAGTGAATGGCGGGCATCTTGCGAACCATCACCGGTCGCATGCGTTCTTCGATGGCAGGCACTCCGGACGCCGAAAGTTCGCCGATTTTTTCAACCCACTCCGTGTACGAACCATTGAAATCCTTGAACTTGCTGAGATCAACGCTTGGCCAGCCTTGGGCAATCGTCTGCAGGATCTTCTCGCGGCGATCGTCGCTGCTGAGTTCAGCGGCATCCATTTCACCTTCGAATGTTGACTTGTGCGATGCCGCCAACAATTGCACGCGCGCCATCGAATCAATTGGTTGTGGTCGTCCGCTCCATGCCACCGGCAATTGTGCAAAACCATACAGATTCATGGAATCCGGGATGGCCTTGGGCGGGATTGCCTTCTTGCCCAACCACGCTGCAAACACAAATGTTACAAGGATCGGAATGCCATATTTCAGCATGAATGAAGTTGGTTCTTCGACGGGCTTGGCAGTTGGAATGATCGCTGGTATTGCTGCGGGGCGAGCTGGACCAAAGCCTGGTCGCGTTTCAGAAAGTGTTGCGCCAGCCGGAATTGGATTTGGCTCGGGAACAGCCACCGTGCGATCAAGAAAGCGAATCAGCGTTTGACCAAATTGAGCGAACATACCAAACATGGCAATCATGCAGGCGATGTATGGCAGCATCCAGCCCTGATTATTCACAACCGACAAGGTTGTCATTTCTGTGCCATCACCCAGGGCCTGATGCCCAGTCTGGTAAAACGTTTCGCCTTTGAAACGCAACGGATTGTTCATCCACAATGAAAATCTTTCCGGCGTGCTGCTGCCTGGTTCGGTGATTTCAATGACGGAGCGATAATCGCGAGGCGTTGATGTGCCGATGTAATTCGTGCGGCTCACATCAATCAGCTTGACCGAATATGGCTGATAACTTCGCTGAAAGCGCAGGTAGAAATGATAAACTTTGCCGCCAATGGTCGCCGCTTCAGCCAATGGCACGCCGCGGAGTTCACTGGTGTTCTGCGACACGAGCATCGAATGCAGAACTTTGTGGGTGTCCTTTTCGACCAAATCCAGGTAAACCGCGCTGGTGTCGTTACTCTCCTGCATGCCGGTGACCGGTGGCAGTTCTTTTGCGACGGAGAACTTGCCAAGACCTGCATCTGTTCTCAGCGTGTCATCGGGCAACATGGATCGCAGTATGCTGTTGCGATAGAACCGGCGCACGGCAATATCAAATGGCATGTCGTTGAGAGTGACGATCTGATTTGGATTCAGGGAGCCGCCAAAATCATCGCCTTGCTTGCCGTCGTCCGTCTTCTTAGCTCCGTAACCAGCGGCCGATTCCAGCCGAGATTCCGGGACGGTAACGACGCTGTCTTTCTGCTCATCCTTTTGAGAAATGATCGCCAGTTCGCGGACACGAATATCGCGTACAAAAGACGTTGAATCGCCTTCAGCCAGTGAGAGCATGTTTTCTTTAGCCTGCATATCAACCTGCAGCTCGCTGATCATCAACAACGCCACGCCAAGGTGCAGAACAACAATTCCGCCGCGCTCTTCAAACAGCAGATTCGCCCCCAGCAGCAGCACCAACGCCACC
>JBDNFT010000403.1:0-2950 GCA_041689695.1 Planctomycetaceae bacterium
GGCATTTTATTGCAGCGGTCATATGATGATGCACCTTGGTCAGATCAGCGCGTGGCGACGCATGATGGGACTTGGAGCAGCGTAGATTCTAATAACCCGGCGAGCGGTGCGACGTCAGTCGCCTGATCCCACACCGCCGCGCCGCGCAATCACGAACATGCCATGCGGAAATCGGAGGACTCACGTCCTGTCGCTCGCCTGTATTCAACTCAAAATATCATGGATCACCTGACCGTGGTCAATCTCCAGCCGTTTGCGACCGGGGACTTCGAGCAAGCGGTTATCGAGTCCCAGCAGGTGCAGAACGGTGGCATGCATGTCAGTGACATAGTGACCTTCGCCAAGAGCATGATAGCCTAGTTCATCAGTCGCTCCATGAACGTAGCCTTTCTTCAAACCGGCTCCTGCCATCCAGATCGTAAATCCGTTGGGATGATGATCGCGACCGTCGGTCCCGCCAGCACGCCGTTCCAAACCAGGCGTGCGACCAAATTCCGTGCAGAAAACGACCAGAGTTTCGTCGAGCAATCCGCGTTGTTTCAGATCTTGCATAAGTCCCGCGACTGGCAGATCGACACTAGCGCAAAGTTTCGTGTGATTCTCTTTCAGCTTCTGATGCGAATCCCAGACGCCATAAGAAGACGGAAAGACCTGCACAAATCGAACGCCGCGTTCGACAAGTCGCCGTGCTGCGAGCAATCGCTGTCCGGCCAGCTTTGTCGCGTCATTATCGATGCCGTATCGCTTCGTTGTATCTTCTGTTTCTGTTGAGAAGTCGATGGCCTCGGGCACTGAGGCCTGCATCCGAAACGCCAGTTCGTACGCGCGAATACGAGCCAGCAATTCTTGATCTTCCGGATACTCAACCGCTGAAAGTGCGTTCAGTTTCCCGATCAGGTCGTATTCCTGCCGCTGTTCTTCGAGGCTCTGCCTCGCATTCCGCTGACCAAACGGTAGTGGATTTTTCGGATCGAGAGCCAACGGCACACCTGAGTGCTGTGGCCCAAGATACAGGGAGTCAATCGAAAGTCGCGTGTCCGATCGCGTCGGCCCGCCAAGTACCGCGAACTTCGGCAGGTTTTCGTTCAGTGTCCCCAATCCATAATCCGCCCAGGCACCTATGCTGGGTTGTTGTTCGTCCAGTCGATGTCGTCCCGTGTGGATTTGATTCTCGGCCGCGTGATCGTTGTCCGTCGTCCACATATTGCGAACAAAGCACAGATCATCGATCTGTTTAGCGAGATGCGGCCACCAATCGGTCATCTCGATTCCGCTATTGCCATGCTTCCGCCAGCCCACCTGCATCGGGTAGATCGTCGGATAAACGTCGCGGACGTTGATCTCATCCGCCGCCACCGAACGGAACCGCTTCTTGTGCAATGGCGAATCAACCGGGTTGTCAAACGGCGTCTTGTCAAATGTCATACCAGCATAACGATTGAGCGCTGGTTTCGGGTCGAACGTCTCAACATGACTGTAGCCGCCCGAAAGAAAAATCCAGATGACGGACTTAGCGCGTCCGGGAAAATTCGTTGTTGCGGCAGGCGGTGTATCTGAGGCTCTGGCGATTTTTTCTTCAGCCAGCATCGCGCCGAGTGCCAGCCCGGTAAATCCCATGCCCATGTCGGCCAAGAAACCCCGACGCGGATGTCGGCAGTCACACGTTGGCGTTTTCGAATATGGCTTTGTCATGTTTCTACCGGATCGTGATAAAGTCATTGTGATTCAGGATCGCGCGCACCACGCTTTCCAGCACTCGAACATTTGCGTCGGCCGTCTCCGTCTGCGCCAGCAATGCTCGATGGCTTTCGATTGCCTCGCAACACAATTGTAATTCGGCCGCAGACGGCGGTCGCGACAGAATTCTTTCGAATGCTGCCGTGATGAAGGGCTTTGGAGTGTTTTCCGTAGCAACGCAGGCTTCGTTCACCAATGCGACTGTAGTCGCCGCACATTGTTCATAAACAAAATCACTATTTGTCAGCGCCAGTGCCTGCTGCGGGACAATGCTGCGTGTTCGGCGGTAACACTCCATCGCGTCGGGAGCATCGAACAAATCACCCAGAGCACTCTTGCCACCTTCTTCCGGGTACACACTGTAATACAGGCTGCGCCGAAATGTTGTAAGCGCCTCGCTGTTCTCAATGGGCTGGCCCCCCATTGTCAGATCCAGCTTACCCGCTGTGTACAACACGCTGTCGCGCACAACCTCAGCCTCCATCCGACCGATGTTCATTCGCCACAGCAACTTGTTCTCACGATCCAATTCAATCGCGTTCGTACCGCCTGACGCATTCGTACCCATTGACGACACCCGACGATACGCGGCGCTTGTCAAAATCAGACGATGCAAATGCTTCATACTCCAATCGTGCTCCATAAATTCAACCGCCAGCCAGTCCAGCAGTTCAGGATGACTCGGAATCGCGCCGCTGCGACCAAAATCTGTGACTGTGGCAACCAGCGGTGAATGAAAATGTCTGGCCCAGATATGATTCACAGCAACTCGCGCCGTGAGCGGATTTTCGCGGGCCGTAATCCACTCAGCCAGCGCTGTCCGACGCCCAGTGCTGGTCTTCGGAAACGTCGGACTGAACGGCGAATACTCGTCCGTCGCAGTCTTCGCCGCTGCCCGCGCCTTGTCGAGTGCCGGACGCGACGCAGCCAGCAGCGTGTTTGCGGCTTCGATCTTTTTAGGCCGTTCCGCGTTATCCATTGGCACCGCGTCCGCAACCGCCAGCGCGAGTTCGTGGGCCAGCACATCTGCTTCCGCTTTGAGAACAACTGCATCACGCTCGAAGCGACTGGCAGCACGTGCCAGCTCCGCCGAGTCTGTGTCTGGAGTCTCGCCGTACTTGGATCGATCAGCGGCGATGCGAGTTTCGAGGCTCACCAGTTCCGCATGTGCTGCGGCGAGTTTCGCAGTCGCTGCACGCACGGGCAAATTCAC
>JBDNFT010000404.1:0-6035 GCA_041689695.1 Planctomycetaceae bacterium
AAGTATTTCGACGAGGTCGTGAGACTCGGCGACTGGGGTTCGTCCTGACAGTTGGTGCCAGCAATCGTCTGCCAGAAGATGAATCGCTGGCTGCGTTGTTCGACAGATTCCTGCTGCGCGTCCGCTCCGAGAACGTGCCATCGGAAATGCTGACGAGTGTTCTGGAAGCGGGATGGAAATTGCAACAGGCGGATGCTCGACAGGAAGCCGTAGCGGCCAAGGTCTCGATGGATGACCTGCGACTGTTGCAACGATGTATTCCGTCAGTGGATGTTTCGACCATTCGAACTCAGTACGTTGCGTTGATCAATCGGCTGCGACATGCAGGTATCGATATTTCCGACCGTCGCGCGGTTCGACTGCAGCGACTTACTGCGGCCAGTGCTTTGATGTGTGGTCGAACGATTGTGCATCAGTCTGACCTGTGGGTGCTGCGTTATATCTGGGATACGATGGAACAGGTTGAAGTACTGGCAAAAATCGTGGACGATGCCATTCGCGTTGATTTAATGGAGGCTGATCCAGCTAAATCAACTCAAGTCATGACTCATCCTCGCTCTGCCGGGGCTGATGCACCAAATCCTGAACATCTGTCAAAGGATCTGGATCAGATTGAATCGCAATTGTCTGCGACGGAAAAAGATGCCAATCAGACGTCATGGCTGCGTGATCGTCTGAGTCTGTTGCTGGCCCGAGTTGAGTGGGTGAAGCAGTCGGAATCGAGAGAGTTTCTAAAGGACCGCATTCAGAACATGTTGCAGCGAGTCAAGCATGAGTGATCGTTGGGCGATTCGAATGTCCGTGCGACATCTGCAGCGCGCCGGTGAATTGCGTGCGTGGCCCAGCATCGAAGCTGCCGACAGTGGAGATGTCGTGTGGCTTCGCGGCGACGGGCTGGATTCTGCATTGCAGAGAACTCTGGCACCGATCGCCGATGGCCCGGTCTTTCAGCATGCAGAAGATGGTCGACTGACTGTTTTCGGTAACGCGGTTCCGACAGAACGTTTGCCCAATTTGAATTGGCAGCGACTTGCCGACTTTCTACAACCTGTGTTGCCAACGGCCCGATTGACATCCGTGCAACTCCCACGCATCACGCTGTTGCTTGAGCGATCAACGGACGTTCAGAAAGAAGCAGTCATGGTGACAGACTGGAAATTGTTTTCAAACTGGGCGAACACCGCGCCGGAGATTCGATTGCACTGCTGTCGATTTGCAGTGTCTCATGAGGCCGCCGGTCATGATTCCTTGAACTCGGATCGTGTCGCTCGTGTCGTCATTCAGGGAAATCCTCTGCCGCCTCTTGAAGGAGAACGCTACTGGCTGGCGGGCCGAGTGGCCGTGCCTCTGGGATACCGCTGGACTCCTGCTGTTGATGTCGCCACACTTGAAGCATCAATTCGGAAACAAACGGCTATCAACGCGGGATCTCAATCGCTTTGGATCTGGAACGGAGCGAAAAATACAATCGACGTTGTTGAAGGCACGGACTTGATTCTCGTGACAAGAGCTAACGTTCACATGACGGGGAGGGCTTGAGGTTTGATAAGCGAATAGCGCAGAGGCGGATTTGCAACCAAAAAAACAGCCTCCGACAGGCAATGCCGCGAATGATTTTGACCAGTGAAAATACGAATTGAACGAATGTCAACAATGCGATTCAGTCCCGGCAGGGACGGCGGCTCACTGCCGTCGGCGACAGCCGACGGACACGGTCAATATTGATTCCAGAGTCCCGGCAGGGACGACAGCAAATGTCGCAAGAGTTGCTGTCGTCCCTCCGCGACTGAATACCATTTTTTCAGAGCGGCACAGTTTAACCAAACATTATCATCGAACCCCAGTGACCACATCTCTCAAATACTTTCGCAGCGAGTTATCCACCTACTTCATGTGGTCGGATCATGGCCGCGAACTGTGCTGGTGCAATGGAACGACGGTCGCATTCTACGAAGAAATTACAGCCGTTCTGGATCGACTGGCGGAACAAAACCTGCCGGACTTTTCGAGTATTGCTCTCGCACTTGCAACGCTTCGGACGTCGTGGCCAGACATTGCCGCACAACTCACGAATGCAGTGACGTCGCTGCGATTTTCGAAGAACACGGGTGTTCGCCGAGTTGTGGATTCGCGTGAAGAGATTCTCGCCGTCTGGCCTGAGTCACTCCGCAAGCTGACGATGCTGACACGCTACGTTGAACAGCATTCGCCTTCAACCTCTCAGCGAGCTGAACTATTGGCCATCGTTTTTCGCGATTTTTCCAGCGGTTATGGCGGGGCAACGCAGGATGACTTGGCAGAAGTCTACCGAGCCGGCTTGCCAGCGGAAGTTGTTGGCGTGCGGGACCAGGCTTTCGAAGTGAAATTGTTGCTGCCCAAGAGTGTCTATGAATCAATGCAATCCGCAGAATCTCATGACTGGATCGGTACCGCCGTTCATCGAGTCCTGCGGCTGGTTCGCACGGCTAACAGTCTTGCCGCAGGGATGCCTTTCGAATCTGTTGCCGAGCTTGAACAGTTGCTGACGACAGGAATCGTGGACACGGTTGAAGCGCCGGAAGAGCCGCTGCTGGACCAGCGTGCTCAGACGAGACGGCTGCTGGAACAACTGTCCGACGACAATGAATTGAGCGGATTTGCTCGACTGGCAAAGCAGCTCATCGCCGCCATTTCACTGCCGCGTACGTTGTCAGAACCAGACGAATTGCAGATCGGTGGCGTGTCTGACATTTCAAATCGCGGCCATCTCGATCAATTGCTGCTAAGCGAACTGGCCCACGATGATTTGACGCTCTCCGTGCGGCTCGCGTTGAATGAGGCGTTGTATCTGCGTCGCGAATCGCCGCCGTCGCCGTTGGCTCGAACCCGCGCGGTGCTGATTGATTTGAGTCTGCCGATGTGGGGAATTCCGCGACTGTATGCGATCGCAGCAGCACTGGCGTTGCACGCTTCAAGCGACAAACTCACTCGGATCGAATGTTATCGATCGTCTGCCGACGGTGCGATTCCGTCAGTGCTGACGACTCGTGACGGGCTGCTGGAACAACTTGCTGCTTTGGAGCCCACTGAACATCCCGGCGGCGCGTTGAATTCATTTGTGCAGATGATGGGCGACGAATCAGAATCGGCAGAACCGGTGATCATCACGACAAGCGACGTGCTGGCGAATGATGCATTCCGGCAGGCTTTGGACAAAGCCTCGACGGGCGATTTCTGGCTGATCATCGTGGAACGCGATGGACGATTGGAGGTGCGTCAACGAACGCGTCAGGGCACTTCAATCCGCAAGCAATTGAAACTGCCGCTGACCGAGATCCTGAGTCCAAAGACCGCTGAAAAAGTGCGACGCAAGGACGTGCCGGAAGGTCTTCCCGCGATCTTCCATTTGAGTCGTTTTCCATTGTTGCTGTCGCATCAACTGCGAGTCGGTCGACTCTGGACCTGGGGCGAGACGGCGATCGCGTTGACCGACGATGGTCGATTGATGCACTGGACAGAGAATGGGTTCGGAGCAAGGGAATTGGCTTCGGGCCTTGCGGCAGGAGGTGTCAAGGATGCCTTTTTAGTAACGCAAAACTCGACGACATTCAAGCTGCTCGTGTGCTCCGACAGCGAATCGTCAAAATGCCTTGTGACGCTTCACGGTCTACCTGCCAGCAGCGCAGGAACATCATCGCTCCAGACGGAGCACTGCAAAGTTTTAGTGACTCCAGCGAAGTTATACTCCATTCGGACAGTGACCGATGTACTTCTGACGAACTCCGCGCTGCTGGTGTTTGGGATCAACGTCCTCGGAGCCACTGCATGCACGGCTGTTGATCCAGACACCGGAGAACGGCTGGGAGATCGTGCGCTCGGAGGAGAACTGAAGTTTCGTGTGCGTCGGTGCATGCTCACTCGCGACGAGGGATTTTGTGTACTCAACTGGGAGGGCGGGCACTCACAATGGGTCTTCCAGCGACTTCCTGCTGTTCACCAAGGCCATTTACGAACAATTGAGGCTTCACTCGGACGATACATTTCATTGAATCAGGAAAGTGAACTGATCGATCCGCTCGACCCACAGCGATTCAATATGATCAACCAGCATTTGCTTGCCAACAGCACTCGATTACATCAATTTCGAGATGTTTCTGCGGACGGCAGATTTGTGGTCATTGGTCATCAGGACGAACGGCAATCGATTGTGGATCTTGAAAAGGCATCATTGGTGCTCGCTGAAAGTCTGGATGCGAGGGAATCCGAGCAAGCGCAAACATACATTCGCTTGCGTGCTTCTCATTACAAGTTCCGCAGGATTGGAACGGACAATCATAAAATCATTTTGATGAGCGTCAGCGGACAACGCTTTGAACTTGGGTTCGACATCAACGACAAGCAAATTCACCTTGAACCAGGTGCCGGCACAGTGTCGCCGCAGTTCGCTGAGTTTGAAATAATGCCGCTAGAGACCGCCAGTGGAACATGCGAAATCCGGCCTGCACAAGCGGACAAACGTAGTGCGCAAACCGGTTACACTCTACAGCATGCCGAATGGGCCAACGGCAGCAAAGCGTGGCTGGATTCACGTGGGCTGCTGCATCTGAAGTCCGCCAACAAATCGCATCCAGAAGTCACACTCGTGATGCGAGACGGTTCTTTGTCCGGATGGTTATCATCCGGCGACGTCTTTGGAGATGATTACTACATAGGCAAGAATCCGGCCACCAGCGGACTTCATCGCATCACACCGGAAACCGCATGGAATCTGGCAATTCGTCCCTTCATTGAATCTGTCCCATGGAACTTCCTCTTCACATCCGATACCACTCAGACAGGCAACACGGCGTTGCCGGGATATTGATTCCGGGCAACGAACCTGCGGCCTGGCTGAACACTGTGACTCGCTGGGGACTCGGTACCGAGACGCTGCGTTTTCTGGTCATCCGGCGAGACGATGCGGCTCGATCGATCGAAGGCACGCTGGTCATCGGTCGCGGCATCCCAACGCACCGGAACGAGATTGAAGAACTGGCGACTCAGCACGCGGCAGATGTGTCTGTCCTGCCAATCTGCTATCGCTGCATTGCCGATCGCTTGTACCTTCCTGTTGATGCCGAACTGGCACCGCACGTTACCGAAATGGAATTACGTTCGCTGCTTCCTTCTTCGTCAACACATCTTCTGGTGTGGCATCCATCTGCTGGGCTTATCGAATTTCAAACCGATCAGATTCCGTCGGTCGTCGATCTTCTGACAACTCCGCAGATTACGCAAACCCGTTGGGATGGCGCTCAGATCGCTGAAACGCTCAACGATCGAATTCGCAGTTTGAACCCGCAGGCCAGCCAGGATCTGCAGGACATCATCCAGCAGGGACAGGGCGACATTGGACTGGATGTCGGCAACATTGATGACGCACCTCGGAGTCCTGACGAAGTCGCGAACCCAAAACTGAACGACATGATTCGCAATGTCAAACAGTGGATCGCGCGGAAGATTCTGGGCAATGGCGGAAAACGTGGTTCGCAGGGAACAAACAAGTCGCCGGGTGGTAACGCTCCCGGAGCGAGCAAGCCACCGGGCTGGATTCAGCGATGGGCGGCGGGTGTTCTTGGCGGCATGGCGGCAGCGGCCGGCGGTGCGTCGCGAGGACTGCAGAACGCTTTGAGCAATCTATCGTCCCAGCGTGAAAATGAACTCAAGCGACTGCTGAATCTGCTTGAAAAAGATCCGGACGCGGGCCTGCGATACGCCCTGCCCTTTGGCGGCAACGCCCCGCGCGGCGCGGCGACTCCTTCGGGACGACTGGGCGAACGAACGCCGGACTTCAACATTCGCAACATGAGCGGCTCCGGCCGAGCCGACATGTGGGATGTTCCGTGGGAGTACCAACAAAAACTCATGCAGCGATATCGCGATCTGGCTCAGCGAGAAATGCGACTCGGCAACCATCGTCGAGCGGCCTACATCTACGCCACGCTGCTGAACGATCTGCATTCTGCGGCCACAGCGCTGGAAGCAGGCGGACTGTTTCATGATGCTGCGATACTTCA
>JBDNFT010000405.1:0-2813 GCA_041689695.1 Planctomycetaceae bacterium
CTTGCCGCGACAGGTTTCGCAAAACCGTCGCGAGCCAGCAGAGAACCCAATGCCAGACCCGTGAATCCCATCCCCATGTCGGACAGGAAATGTCGGCGACCGCGATTGATATCTTTCATGGCGGGGTACTCCAAAGGATGTCTATGGCTAACAACAGGGGTGTGGAGGAATCAAAATTGGCGGGCGGCATGCGTCAGCTTGCCGGTACAATGCGATTCGCGTGAAGGAGTCGCATTGGTACCGGTGGGCTGACGCCGCACCGCTCGCCGGTGTGTAGATGAAAAATAAAGGATTCATCGGATCGTGACAAAATCATTGTGACTGAACAGCACATGCACCAGGTTCTCACGGGCTCGCAGGTAAGCAACAGTCGCCGGTGCTCGCTGCGAAGACTCGCCTCCAGCGGGAAAAACAGGAAGGTTAACCGTACCGGCCGTTGCCGTATTTCGTTCCAAAAATGTCTGACACATGGCGATCTCAGCCGGTGTCGGTGCTCTGTTCAGAATGGTCTCAAACGCAACCGTGATGAAGGACGTTCTGATCTGGGCCGTGTCGCCTTCACCAGCGTCTTCACTGAGTTTCCCGGCCAGAAGTCGAGCGTGATCCAGAGCCAGTCGGCTATTCATCAACGCCAGAGCCTGCTGCGGGACAACACTTTCCTGCCGTCGATAACACTCGTTGGGATTTGCAGCATCGAAGGTTTCCAGAAATCCGGCTTTCTCGTTGGGCGTGCTGCGAAAATACAAGCTGCGACGAAGATTGGTTTGGGAATTCGTCTCGGGAATCTCCGGGCCGCCACGTGACGGGTCCAGTGAGTTCGCCACAAACAGTATCGAATCGCGAATGGCCTCCGCTTCCATTCGACGAGAATTCATCCGCCATAAAAATCGATTTCCCGGATCGGCCGCCATGTTCGCATTGAACGACGCTAAATGTTGCGACGGGGGTGGTCGCCGATGATTGTCAAAAAGGGAGGGCGAGGCTCCTGCCGAGCTTTGCGCTTCCTCGCCTGCCGCCGGCTCGGCAGGAGCCTCGCCCTCCCAAGCGACCGTACCTTGTTGCACTGTCACGGAACTTTGGCGATACGTCGATGACAGCACGATCATGCGATGCAGCGACTTCATCTGCCAGCCGTTGTTTGTCAGTTCCGTCGCCAGCCAGTCGAGCAGGTTCTGATTCGATGGCTGTTGACCGTTGAGTCCAAAGTTGGCGACAGACGGCACAAGTGCTTCACCGAAGTGGCGCAGCCAAATATGATTCACGGCAATGCGCGAGGCTCGCGGATTCTGAGGACTCGTGATCCAACGCGCGAGCGCCAAACGTCGTCCGGTTGAAGAACTCGGAAACGTTTCTCCCAGCGCCGTATAAGTTCCATCGGCCTGATCGACGGCATTCTTCCCCTCGGCCAGCTTTTGCTGCGCCGCGGAGTGCTTTTGCTCAGCTTCAGCCAAAGCAGCGGCGGAATTTTCAGGCGTCGCTGACGTCGCCGATGACCCGCGAACGCCTGCCAGAAAATGGTCGGCAGCCAGCACTTCTTCGGACAGCTTGGCAACAGCAAACTGGCGCTCCGCGCGACTGGCGGCAAGTGCCGTCATACGAGCGACATCCTGAGGTTCGCCAAAGTACTTCGCCCGTTCGGCTGCGAGTCGTGCCTTGATCGCTTCGAATTCTTGCTGGGCCGTGATCAGCCTTGCTTCCGTGAGCGTGACCTGATTCATTGCAGTGAGCTGACGCTGCCTGAGATCGTTCAGGTCCGGAACGAGTTCGCGGACATCGACTTCCAGAAACTCGGCCGAGCCGCTGTGAACCCACAACGCAAATTTCCCGTCGCGGCGAGTCACCGGCATTGTGTAATCCAGCTTGTGCTCGCCGTTCAGCGTAATCGTCAATTGCTGGTCTCGAACTGTGATCTCAACCGTTGTCACATCGCCCACGGAAAGTTTCGTGTTGACGATCCCGGCCTGCGGATAGACTTGCTGCCCTCTGTCACGGTGAAATGCCTGAACCGCCTGCGCCGCATCGCCGGTGGAGGTATAGATGTCCTGCGAGTTTCCACTGTCGACGTAATCAAAGCTGAATCCAACCGATCGATACGTTCCCGGCTGCAACGTTCGATATCGCACGCGAGCCTGAAAGTTGCGGGGAAGCACGGTGTTGGCGACGATGGTCGCAAAGCTTCCGATGGACGACTCAGTCAGCCGGCCTTCCTGCCAGGACCAGTTGCCCGAGACCACATTCCACACGTCTGATCGAGATTGGAAATCATCATGCAGCACCGGCGCAACCTCGGCCGCTTCTGCTCCCTGAGCCTGCTGTTGCTCAAGTCTGGCCTGAAGTTCATCGACGGCTTTTTCGGCTACGGCTGCTTCGTCCCGAGCCTTCGTGATCTGCTGTTCTGCCAGCATGACTTTCGATTCGGCCGCGGCAATCAATCCGTCGGCCACGGCGGGGCGCAATTGCGGATACCAGGCGTCTGGAGAAAGTGTTGCGGGTTGTATTTCGCCAGCTAGATTCCCGAGCGTTTTGGGCACCGCGGGCGACATCAACTTTGATTCATCCGGATAGCGGTTGTCGCCGCGTTGAAAGACAAACGTCTTTGCATCAACCACTTTGTCGAACGCGCGAGCAACGCCTTCCTTCAGCACGGGGCCCAGCGTCGCATCTTTTTCCGTGTCTGCATTTCCGCTGATGGGATCTGTGCGAACATCATGCGGTTCAAAGAACGCTCGAAAGTGATAATAGTCTTCCTGTGTGATCGGATCAAACTTGTGATCATGGCATCGAGCGCACTTGAGTGTCAGACCCAGAAACGC
>JBDNFT010000406.1:0-1712 GCA_041689695.1 Planctomycetaceae bacterium
GAACGCTGGGAAGACAGTGCAGATCGTTGAGTGGAATGCAACGAACGGAGAGGCAACCATTGTTGCTAAGGAAGGAGTTGAGTCCGCGGTGGGTGACGCGTGCGTGTTGGATGGAGGAACAGTGCTTCAATCTGGCAGAATGTTGTACATGCGACATTGCAGCCATTGCCATGGCACGAGTGGTGATGGAGCTGGCCCGACAGCCCGGTACCTGAATCCGAAACCACGTGACTACCGCAATGGGATCTTCAAGTTCACTTCTACAAACGACATGTCCAAGGCCGGCCGGGACGACCTGCTTCGTGTCGTGAAGTACGGGATCCCTGGAACTTACATGCCTTCGTTCCTGTTGATGGAAGATGAAGAGCATCACGCCATTATTGAGTACGTTCGATTTCTTGCACTCCGCGGAGAGTATGAACGAAAACTTGTCGCGGAACTCTCAAGTGATTTTTCTCAGGCGGCTTTAGATTCGCGTGTCAAAGGTGGAGAAAAGAAAGCTGAAATTGTAAAAGAATTGAGTGAATTTCTGGGAGAAGATCTTAAAGAATCTGCGAGCACACTCGGCGATGATCTTGCTGAAATATGGACTGCTGCTGACGGAGAAGAAGCGCTCGTGACTCCTTCTGTGCCGCGTGTTGCCGATACTCCAGAATCACGTCGTCTAGGTCGTGCGCTATATCTCAGCAAGACTCTAAATTGTGCCGATTGCCACGGAATTGACGGGGCAGGTAATGGTCCGCAAACCATCGCGTTCGAAAAGAATCCGGTTACAAATGAACTCTATCAAGAAGCTGGGCTGCACGACATTTGGGACAATTCGAATCAGCCACGTAATCTTCAACTGGGGATGTATCGCGGAGGACGGCGACCTATTGACCTTTTCGCTCGCATCCATGCAGGTATTAAAGGGTCACGCATGCCGTCGTTTAAAAATACACCACACGAAGATATCTGGAACATCGTTAACTATGTTTTGAGTGTACCGTTTGAAGCGGAGCCAGGCGGAACCGGCATTGCACCGAGTATTGGGGAATCAGCGGCTTCTCCTGCTGCTGTCACGGCACCAACTGGCAATTAAGTTCCTGATTCGAAAACTGTGCAGGTGATTTGCCTGTCGGGAGTGTTAACGTGAAAAAATTCTGGGCACTGTTTTTTGTATTTTGGCCGACCGTGGCGATGTATGCCTGCTGGATAGCGCCCTCGCGTGGATGGTGGTTCCCGAGTCCGCCGATGTCGCGGACGGGGGTGCAGATTGACGGCCTGTTTTATCTCATCTTAATCATCGTGGCAATCACGTTTGTGGCCACCCAATACGTACTCGCATACGCCCTGTGGATGGGGGCGACGAAAGATGGTGGAAGCAAGGCGCTCTTCTCTCATGGCAGCCACAAGCTTGAAATCATCTGGACCATTGTTCCGTCTTTCATTCTTGTTTTCATTTCACTTGCGCAACTTGATGTCCTCGCGGAAATTCGTGTGATTTCAAAGTTCCCCGAGAAAGCAGTCAAGGTCGCTGAGGTGACGGCCCGGCAGTTTGAATGGCGGATTCGATACCCAAAACCGGGGACAGAATTGACGACGGAACCGAATCCGGGCGATTTGTATTTCGTGAACGAATTGCATGTTCCGACAGGCAAGCCAGTTGTTGTCAATCTTCGTACTCAGGACGTTCAGCACGCATTCTTTTCGCCACAGCTTCGCGTCAAGCA
>JBDNFT010000407.1:0-2577 GCA_041689695.1 Planctomycetaceae bacterium
TGCCTGGGATCGTGATCTCAGAACACCTACCGCGAATCGCGACCTGCATGGATAAGTTTACATTGCTACGCGGTGTTAGCCATTCCGTGGCGGCTCACGAGCTTGGTACCAAGTACGTGAACACTGGAAATCGTCCGTTGCCGTCACTGGAATTCCCCGGTTACGGTGCGGTCATTACGAAGGAGAGTCCAGGGATTCCAGAACTGCCTCCGTTCGTTGCGATACCAAACAGTTCTCAGCGACCTGGTTACCTTGGTGTTCGATACGCACCGATGAACACAACGTCATCACCGGTGATTGGAACGCCGTTTCGAGTGCGCGGGATATCAATGTCCGGCGGCTTGACGGTGACCGATGTCGAACGTCGCCGCAATCTGCTGACTCAACTGGATCGCACGTTTAGCGATGTCGAACAGGACAGCCAGTTGCTCGAAGGCATGGACGAGTTCGGTAAGCAGGCTCATACGGTCATTACGTCTGAAAAGGCGAGAACTGCGTTTGATATCGGAAAAGAATCACCAGACTTCGCCAGGCAGTTCGGTGGTTCGTCACTGGGAGCCAGCTGTTTGCTGGCATTGCGTTTGGTGGAATCCGGTGTTCGCTTCATCACTGTCACGAATGGTGGCTGGGACACACATCGCGACAACTGGAACGTGTTGAAGACCAGACAGTTGCCTGCACTTGACGATGCGTTGTACGGCTTGTTCACTGGTCTGGCCGCACGCGGACTGCTGGATTCAACTGTCGTCTACGTGACAGGCGAATTCGGACGCACGCCAAAGATCAACACAGAACGTGTCGGCCGCGACCACTATCCACGCAATATGTTTATGCTGCTTGGCGGCGGCGGAGTCAAAGGTGGCCAGGTTTTGGGTGAAAGTGACGAAACCGCAAGTCTGCCAAAGGGACAGGGCTTCTCGCCGGATGACGTGGCGGCCAGCTTTTACCACGCTCTGGGAATCGACCACAAACACGAATACCATACTTCAACTGGTCGCCCCGTGATGATCGTCCGCGATGGGCATGTCATTCCGGAACTGTTCTCTTAAAAGATTCTCTGGCTGAACACCAAAAAAACTCCGCACGAGACTTTCTGCCTTTACGCAGGAAGTCTCGTGTTTTTTTGTGTATCATTGGCTGCGGCGGTTGCCACATTTATTCGCATGGTTCAGGTGAAATTATGATCATTCAAAAAGACTACAAGTTCTACGCAGCGCACCGCAACGAAACTCTAAAAGACAAATGCAGCAATTTGCATGGACATCGCTACGGGCTGCGTTGTTTTTTTGAAGTGGAACGCGACGGCGACATCAGTACTCTGTTTGGTGCGTTTGACGAAAAAGTCGAACCCTGGCTGAAAGAATTCTACGATCACGGGATGCTGATCAATATTAACGATCCGCTCTACGAATCCCTGAAAGATCATTGCCGACGGACGGGGGAGGACTTCAAGATGAAGCTGTTCAACGGGCCTGCCAGCGTCGAAAATCTTGCCTGGATGATGTTCACCGAAATCACCGAGATGGGATTTCGGTTGTCGCATATTGAGGTACGCGAGACTGACAGTTCGGTGATCTCATATACTCGCGAAGACTGGATTCGCGACAATCGCTACTTTGCTTCCGTCCGCAGTCCGGCTGTGACTGCTTCTACACTGCACGGTGAGGAATAAAGATCGCTGGATGAATCAGTGGCTGGTTTTTTTAATCACATCATGCCGAGCGGCCAATCAGAGTTGATCTGTAAGGAACAGTGCCGAAATCAATTACGTCAGCCTTTCCAGGCAGACTTGATGTTCTTCATGTCAGGCTGGAAAGCCTGACGTACTTCTACTTCTTGCTCAAATCAACTCGAACAAGTTCTTTGTCGTTTCTGGCGAACACACTTTTCATCGCAAATGCGGGATGTGACCAGATTGTCATACGACGCTGGACCTGGCGAGTTGGCTCAACCAATTTCGCGCGGCTGAGTTCAGTGTAACCTTCCGCAGACAGGTTCGCGATGATCAGATCACCCTGTTCATTGTGAAGGAAATAGCGATCGCCCTGAGGAATAATGAACGCATTCCACCATCGTCCATCGCCCGTCGCCTGTCGCGTTTCCCAGACACGTTCGCCGGTCGATGTCTTCAAACAACGAAGCTGACCGTAGCTGCAGATACCAAAGATGTTGTTCTCCGTAACTACCGGCGTCGGCATGATTGAATGAAGTTTGTCTGTTTGTTGCTCGTTGACCCCATTGCCCTTCCACAGAATATCGGCATGGTCCGCGCCCACTTTCAACATGTGCGGTCCTTCGTAAAAGGACGTCAGAAACAATCGATCATCGATTTTTCGTGGCATCGGCACGCACAGCCCGGCTTTGATGGCCCAAGGCACTTCCCACAAGACGGTTCCTGTTTCCGGATCAATTGAAGATACCGCTGTCGGATGCCAGACGATTAACTGTCGTCGTCCAGCAAATTCGTAGATCACGGGCGGACAATAGCCAATGCCGGGATCATCAAGTGATCGCCAAAGCTCGTCACCAGTCCGCTTATCAAAGCAAATGATCAGGCCATTATCCTTGCCGCCCACA
>JBDNFT010000408.1:0-6628 GCA_041689695.1 Planctomycetaceae bacterium
ACAGTGATCCTGCTGTGGCTGAGCAATTTCCTGGGACGCTTCGGCATCTTCGTCGCTATGGCAGTGGCCGGCCTGATCGCTTTGGCAAGACGCTGGGCGGCTTCGCCGAACGGACGCCAGAAGCTCGACAGTATCAAAACCAAAGTGCCTGTATTTGGCCCGATCGTACTCAACAGCGCCGTGTCGCGGTTCTGCCGAATACTGGGCACGCTGCTGAGAAACGGTGTGCCGATGCTGAAAGCTCTGGAAATTAGCAGCGATTCGGCGGGCAACGTAGTACTTGGTCAGGCGATCCGAAAATCGGCGGAAAACATTTCGGCCGGTGAATCGCTTTCGTCGCCGCTGACAAAATGCGGGCTGATTCCAGCCAACATCATGGCCATGATCAGCATCGCAGAAGAAGCCAACAACCTCGAAAAAGTTCTAAGTAATGTTGCTGATGGCATCGACAAAAAAGTGGCTCGACAGCTCGACACGATGGTGCGTCTGATCGAACCGGCATTGTTGATGGTGATGGGCGGCGCTGTGCTGTTTGTGATTGTGGCACTGCTGTTGCCAGTATTTGAAATGAGTACGTCGATGAGTTAATTAGTTCTGCGAGCGGGTTGTTGATTTCATCGTAACCCGCTGCATCAGCGAGGGATGCCTGGCGGACAACACGAGCCGTTTTATCCCTCACTGACGTTTCGGGTTGTGAAAATCTTTAGATCAACAGTCCGCTCAACGGTGAGTAATCTTTTTAAAGGAGAATGAAATGCAGAGGATCACGTTGAAGAAATTTACACAGACTCGATCGCAAATTCGGAAGAGCGATGTCGTTCGCGGCGGCTTTACTCTGACTGAACTTCTGATCGTGATGGCGATTCTTGTGCTGCTTGTTTCTTTGATTGGGCCGCGTTTGCTGGGCAGCAAACAGAAGGCCGACATCAATGCTGTTAAGACTCAGATCGGCATGTTTCAGTCGGCACTCGAGCGTTATGCCGTCGATATGAACAAGTTCCCCGCAACCGAAGAAGGGTTGGCGGCTCTGGTTTCAATGCCAGGCTCGGATGGCAGCGGTTCGTCTTCGGAAGATTCAGGCAGCAGCGAGTCAGATTCTGCTGGCGAAAGCGGCGGCCTAAACTGGGATGGCCCCTACATCAAGACCGAGAAACTGCCGGTCGATCCATGGGGCAAAGCTTATTCGTATGAATATCCTCCGACGCACAACAAGATCAACGTACCAGACATCTGGTCTTTCGGTCCTGACGGTCAGGAAAGCACAGACGACGATATCAAGAGCTGGACCGGCGATGGCAGTGGCGAAGGTTCAGAAGGGGCGTCATCCAGTTCGAAGGAGTAGGCAGACGAGCCAAGGCACGCGGGGGATGTGAGTCCCGTGATTGTGCGTGGGTTTGAGCACTAATAACTGAGTCGTGAACTTGTTGACTTTGCCCCCAATCGGCTTCACGCCGTGAAGGATTTTTACCCGTGAAGATATGGGGAAAACAAACGATCGGAGTGCGATTCAGGCCTGAAAGGCCGACACAGGCTCGTAGTGTAAGCACATTTTGCTGTGTCGGCCCTCCGGGCCTTTGGGTCTCTTCAGTCGAATTCCGGGGCCTCACGGCCCCGGCAGAGGATGTGTCGGCCCATCCGGGCCTGAACGCAAAGTGCCGGACTCCCCCCCAATTGTCGTTCACTATCTGACTTGAACGAACACGATCGCCAAAAGACGACATCAAGCACGACCGAACACTCATGCAGAAGACGCCTGACAATCGAGATTCACTTCAATTCCGCCACGGTTTCTCGCTGGTGGAACTATTGATTGTTATGGCCGTGCTGACGGCTGTCGCGGGGTTGATTCTCCCTTCGATGCGAGGGCCGCTGGATAAGAGCCGACTCACGGGAGCCGCAAAGCAACTTCAGGCGTCTTTGGCGAAGGCACGATCACTGGCCATTCGAGAGGGATCAGAGGTTACATTCCGCTATGAGATCTCTGGCGACCGCTTTGTCATTGAACGCGTTCCTGCTCAGCCTAATAGCATGATTACCGTGCTTGAAGATTCTTCCAGCGCGACGATCACACCGTCGGGCCTGTCTGCCGAAATCCCTGAAGCCCCTGTGCAACCGGTGGACGACGCGGGCATGGGCAATCTGACGTCATTGATTCTTCGGGAAGGGCGGTTGCCAACGGGCGTATCGTTTGTGGATTCGGCCTCAGATTCGTCCCCCTCGACTCAGGGCTCAATTGGCACAGAGGCCGTGTCGTCAGAGTCAATGACAAGAGAGTCCACGACAACAGGCATGCGAGGCTGGTCAGATCCCATTCGATTTCAGCCGAGCGGTCGAACCGACGATGTTACCATTCGAGTTGCCGGACAGCGTGACTTTGTTGTGGACATCACTCTGCGAGGGCTCACGGCGATGGCCAGCTATTCGGCTCCAAAGCGATTGGTCCCGCAGCAATCAACTGCAGATGCATTGGGAACGTCTGAGGCCTTGCCATGAGGACTAAGACTTGCGCGGAGGGAAGAACTACTCGGAGGGCTGACGCCCTGCCGCTCGCCTCTGCTGGAAGAACATCTCCAGTCACGCGCGGTGGGTTTTCTCTGATTGAAGTCATGATTGCCACCGCCATTCTGATGGGCAGCGCTGTTGTGTTGGCTCGTCTGGCAGGGATGGGACGCGATCAATCGCAGAAGGCGAGTCTGCATTCCGAAGCGCAGCAGCTTTGCGAACAAACGCTGAACGAATTGTTGCTTGGCATGCGACCGATGGAACTCATCGAATCCATGCCCTTGATTCCTCTTCCAGCACCGATTGAAGAGATCACCGATGAAGTGAATCCGCAGGATCCGTTTTCAGCTCAGGAAGAAGCCGTCAAGCCAATGGCTGACGAGACCAATCCTGAATGGCGTCATTCGATACGCACCGAACAGCTTGCCGGAAAACCAGGCATGTGGGCGCTGACCGTTGAGGTCCAGCAGGGCGATCAGACGCTGCCGCGACCGATTCGATTTTCACTGACTCGCTGGATCTCCGGGCCGGTTCCTGAAGGTGCGTTCGATGATCTGTCGCAGGACGCGGATGAACCTGGACTGATGCTACCCAGCATGATGCAACCGGGAGGCATGCTGTGAGGCTGACGGAATCATCTGCTGACTGGATGCACTCAGTATCGCCGGAGCTGCGTGGTTGTAGGAGGAAGCCGACAACGGTGGGCCGGCGTGGCTTTTTGGCCGCTGGTCCTACCCTACGGAATCACCAACAATCCAAAACGGTTGGCTATACGCTGGTGGAAATGTTGATCGCCTCTGTTCTTGTCGCGACTCTGATGTCCGTAGTCTGGGGCATGATGTCGATGTACAACAGCTATCTCACCGCCGGACAATCTCAGGCGACGGAGCGGCAGCTGATTCGATCGCTTCAGCACCTGCTTGAGAATGATCTGCAAAGTGTGTCTGCGGCGGATACGAATCCCAAAGTTATGCCGACGTTCGAAAGCATTAACGAATCTTCTGCACTCTCCACGGAGATGCCCGCACCAGTCGTTGATCCGATGTCTGTCGATCCGTTGGCTGTTGCAACTGAGTCGGCTCTGGCGGAGCCTTCTGTCTTTGCGGGTCTTACTGCTGGAGAGATCCTTGCTTTGCCAAGCCAGGTTTCTCTTGTCGGTAACAGTTCGTCTTTGAAGCTCTCGATTGAACAACCCATCAAAGCAGAGCCACCGGTTCTCAGTCAGAATCCGATGAGCTCAGACACGTCACAGCCCACTGGTGATCTGAATATCCCGGCGGCGACCACTGGATCGGAGTCTGTTGTTTCCTCTGACGACGCCATCAGTGTTGAAGGAGTTGCCCCGAAAGTATCGGAGTATCAAACCATCATCTGGCAGTTTCAAGCTCCCGGAATGGTCGCGGGGAATCCGTCTCTTCGCGCGGGGCTCTATCGGATTCAAACGGAATCTCTTTCACTTCAGTCAGTCCTCAATCAGCAGGATTCTCCGTTGGAGATTACCGCGACGGAAAACGACGCCTCAGTCGATCGCATGACTCTGGAGACTTTGTTGTTTCCTCCGGCGAATACTCAGCAGGAATCCGGCGGAGCTGCACTGCCTTCCGATGCCTCGGTTAAGAACGTTCCGAAGTTTGACCTGATTCCGGAAGTCGTCAGTTGCCGGTTTGAATACTTCAATGGCTCTTCCTGGGCGTCGATGTGGAACAGTGATCAACAGCAGTCGCTGCCACTGGCGATTCGAGTCCGGATGCGACTTGTTACGGCTGAAGATCTGGACAAGCTGACTCAGATTTTTGGCGATTCAACGTCGGAGGAATCACCTCTGAATGAGGCCATCGACGGCAGCGTTTCCGGCTCCCCATCAACAGCCGCTTTAACACCAGAAGTGACTGAAGATCCAACCGCAGATCCACTGGCAACGATCAAAACTCGGCAGGTTGAACGAATCTTCCTGCTTCAGCCTGTGACAGGCCCGATACCGGAGCCGGGAACAGGACGTGCCGCCTCGGAAACGGAGGCTTCTCTATGACATTCAGGCGAGCGGTTGGGCGTGAGCCCAATGGTACTCATTTTGTAGCGGAACGCTCAAAGCGTTTCGGTTTTCTACAGTTGAAGAACCCGCGGCTAGCGCCTCGCGGCTTACAAATCGAGTGGCATTGGGCTGATGCCCAGCCGCTCGCCATGGAAACGCGGCGTGGTGTTGTGCTGATCGTGGTGCTGGTCCTTGTGATGATGGTCGCGTTGGCAGGGTTTGGATTTCTGTCAGCGATGTCAACAGAATACGAAGCCGCGCGGCTGAACGGCAGCATGCGACAGGCTCAGCAGACGATGGCTTCCGCAGAATCGACACTCCTGTGGTTTGCGGCTTTGTCCGAGCGGGATAGAAAAATCATCGGAGGCTCTTATCATAATCCCGCGCTGTTTCGCGGTCACGTGGTGGAGCCGCTGAATGAGCCAGGCACCGGAAATCCGTCAACACCTTTTTCAGCGACTACTCCTGTTGAGCAGCCGATGAATACGATTGAAGCTGCCGTCGATGATCGTTGGAGATTCTCAGTTGTCTCGCTTGATAAGACACCGGAGCAGAACAGTGTACTCCGATTCGGCCTGCAGAATGAATCCTCGAAGCTGAATCTGAATAACCTGATGCGATGGGAGCAGTCCAGCCCGGGACAGGGCCGAACGTCGCTGATGCAGATGCCCGGAATGACCGAAGCCATTGCCGACGCGATTCTTGACTGGCTCGATACTGATGATCAAACACGGGAGTTCGGTGCGGAGACAGAATACTATCAGACGCTCGATCGACCCTATCGAGACGCGAACGCTGTCCCGAAGCAGTTAAGCGAACTTCTCTTTGTGAAGGGAGTGACTCGGCCACTGTTGATGGGAAACAGTTCCATCAATGGTGATCCGACCCAATCGCTACAAATGCAGGTTCCATCCGTTGAGGCGAATGGTGATCTTGCATCGGATCCCGTCGCAGCCGCCGGAACTGGGTGGATGCAGTATCTGACGCTTCATTCCGCAGAACGCAATCAGAATCGTCAGGGGCAACCGCGAATTTCATTGAACTCAACTGGTCTTGCGGAACTGGAACAGAAACTCACAGCGGCGCTGCCCGAGAATGTTGTCCGATACATCATGCTTGCCCGAGTTTACGGTCTGACGCTTTCGCCGGGCGCACAATCAGGAGTCGAACCCTCTGCGGCTCCCTTTTCGCCATCCATGGTAGCGGCGTTTCCGATGAAGACATTGGCCGATCTGATCGACTCCACAGTGCAAGTCTCGTCTGCAACCGGAACGATTATTGTTCAAAGCCCGTTGCAAAGCAGCAGCCCGGATTTTTCGACGCTCGCCAGCAGTCTGTTTGATCTAACCACGGTTCATCCGGAATCTGTCGCTTCTGGGCGGATCAATCTTCAGACCGCCTCCGAAACTGTGTTACGCTCAATGCCCGGGCTGACGCCAGAACTGGTGACGCAAATCGTAACACAACGCTCGACTCTGGATGCGACAGAATCGGGAAGTGTGGTCTGGTTGCTTTCTCGCAACGTCCTGGATTTGAGCACGTTTCGCCGCGTGTTCCCGGAACTCACCATGGGCGGAGATGTGTTTCAGTGTGAACTGATTGTTCATCGAGCGATTGGTGGTCCGATGCTTCGACGAAATTTGATTCTCGATGCTGCATCGACTCCTCCGCGAAGAGTATACTGGGCTGATCTGATAGATTCTCCGATGCCGTATTCCAAGGAGTTGCTGCTGCCACGCGTTCAGTAATCAGTAGCAGGCACACTCCGTGTGCCGTCCGCTGGGCAGTCTGTTGAATGAGCCGTCGTAGATCGAATCTTCGTTTGAGGGCAAACTGCAGGCGACTGCGAACACCATTGCAGTCGCCTGCGGCTTGCCGTTGAACATCCTGGTCAGTATTCCTCCATAAAAACACTTACCCCTATGCCACGTCTTCTCGTCATCAACTGGAATGCTCGCACACTGCGCTACGTTCATACGGACGCGGATCGTCAGGGGCGACTGCGCGTGTTGGACGCGGGACAAGAAGAACTGCCTGCTGAGGGAGAACTCAGTGCGGCAATTGTCACCGGAGTTCAGCAACTTGTAGGTCGAC
>JBDNFT010000409.1:0-5011 GCA_041689695.1 Planctomycetaceae bacterium
GTAAATCCACACAGTTGCCGAAGATCCTGATCGAAATGGGACGCGGCCTTGGCGGCGTCATTGGACACACGCAGCCTCGACGAATCGCCGCTCGATCAGTCGCCGCGCGACTTGCCGAGGAAATGAATTGCAGTCTCGGACAGGAAGTCGGCTTTCGCATTCGCTTCACTGACAGCAGTACGCCGAATACTCGAGTCCGCTTGATGACCGATGGTATTTTGCTCGCGGAGACTCAGACAGATCGTTTTCTGGATCAGTACGACACGATCATCATTGATGAAGCGCACGAGCGATCGTTGAACATCGATTTTCTCCTTGGTTATCTGAAACGTCTGCTGCATAAACGACGCGATCTGAAAGTCATCATCACGTCGGCGACGATCGATGCGGCTCGGTTTGCAGAACACTTTGCGACGGATGGCAAGCCAGCTCCGGTGTTGCAGATTTCCGGACGCATGTATCCGGTCGATATTCGCTATCGACCGCTGGATGATCCCGATGGTGTGATGGGTGACGATAGCAACCAGCAAACACGCGACTGGCTTGACGGTGTCAGCGATGCAGTCGCAGAAGTGGCTTCGAGCGATTCAGGCCACATCCTCGTTTTCCTGCCAACGGAACGTGATATTCGCGAGGCGGCAAAAGTTCTTGGTGGACGACGATTCACTGGCGATACTCCGCAGATGCCGACCGAGATCGTCCCATTATTCGGGCGACTGTCGATGGCGGATCAGACAAAAGTCTTTTCGCCATACGGACACCGCCGCATCGTGCTGGCTACAAACGTTGCGGAATCGTCACTCACGGTGCCCGGCATTCGCTATGTCGTCGATACCGGCACAGCTCGCATCAGTCGCTATTCTGCCCGATCGCGCATGCAGCGATTGCCGATCGAAGCGGTCTCTCAGGCGTCGGCCAATCAACGCGCCGGACGTTGCGGTCGCGTTGGTCCCGGAATTTGTATTCGTCTGTACAGCAAAGAAGATTTCGATGGCCGCGAAGCGTTTACGGCACCAGAAATCCAACGCACCAATCTTGCTGCCGTAATTCTACGCACGATCAATCTGCGTCTGGGAAACATTGAAGAATTTCCATTCCTGGATCCACCGCGTTCCACAACGGTTCGCGAAGGTTACAAGACTCTTGAGGAACTTGGTGCCATCACACCTGAAGGCGAGATGACTCAGATTGGCCGCCGCATGGCGACGCTGCCGGTTGACCCGCGTATCAGCCGTATGATTCTGGCTGCTGTCGATGAACACGCATTGCCGGAAGTTTTGGCCATTGCCGCGATGCTTGAAAGCCAGGATCCGCGTGAACGACCGATCGAAAAACAACAGGCGGCTGACGAAGCGCATCGCAAGTTTCTGAACCGCGATTCGGACTTCCTGACGATTCTGAATCTGTGGGATGCATGGCACGACAAACAGAAGTCTTCGTCGCAGGGTCAGGTTCGCAAGTGGTGTCAGCAGAACTTTTTGTCTTACATGCGAATGCGTGAATGGGTGGACGTGCATTCGCAGTTGAAGGATTTGCTGGCGGACAGCGACGATCCGGCAATGGCCAAGGCCGCGAGATCGCTGAGCCAAAGGGTGTCAGGTCAGCCACGTAAAACAGATCGGACCGATCAGTCAGATCGGACGAATCAGACGGATCTTACTAATCGCGCAAAAGTTGCACCTGAACGTCACAACGACTTTGCCGCAACGCACAAAGCCCTCATGACAGGACTGCTTGCCAACATCGGTTGCCAAACACCCAACGGTGACTTCATGGGAGCTGGCGGCAACAGTCTTGCCATCTGGCCAGGTTCAGCTCTTGCACCGAAAGGCGCGAAATGGTTCGTCGCGGGAGAACTTGTCGAAACAAGTCGTCGTTTCGCTCGCACGATCGCTCGTATTCAACCGGAATGGATTGAACCACTCGCTGCGCATCTTGTTACGCGAGAGTATTCCGAACCGCACTGGGATCCGGTTCTGGGCAACATCATGGTGTTTGAAAAAATCAGCCTCTGGGGCCTGCCGATCGTCACTCGTCGCAAAGTCACATTGGCGAGAGTCGATCCTGTGAAGTCCCGAGAGATGTTGATTCAGCACGGGTTGGTTGAATTCGGACTACTCTTCGGCGATTCCGATCCCGACGACGCGTGCGGTGAAGACTACGATGACGAAGAAGAGCTGTTGCTTGGTGGAGCGTCAAAAGTTCGCCCCGGTCGCAGCACAGGATCCAACACGAAACTGAAACGAAAAGGCTGGGGCCATGAGTTTCCGTTTCTAAAACACAACCACGATGTGCTCGAACAGTTGAAAGATCTGCAGGCCCGCACGAGATCACATCATTTGATTCCGGGCGATGAAGTGCTGCTTGAATTCTACGCCTCGCAGATTCCGGAAGAATGCAGCGACCGCGATCGCATGCGACGCTGGTATCATCGCACGGTCACTCGTAATGCGCGGCTGTTGCAGTTCGACATCAATCAATTCGCTGACGAAGCTCATCGGTCCGAACAGGCGGCGATGTTTCCGGAATCTGCCCAATTCGGTGCCATGCATTTGCCGCTGTCCTATCAACTGGATCCAGGGTGTGAGGCAGACGGTGTGACCGTAACGGTGCCAGTTGAAGGACTCGGACAACTCAACGAGTCGCGATTGGAATGGCTGGTGCCGGGGTTACTCGAACAGAAAGTGCTGGCATTGGTGCGAGCTCTCCCGAAGCAACTTCGCCGTCATTTTGTGCCAGCTCCAGACACCGCAAAACTTGTCGCATCGGATCTGCAATTCGGAAAGGGTGATTTGTTGACCGGCGTGGCATCGCGATTGTCGCAGCTCGGAGGGGAACGCTTTGATTCGCGGGAATTTGATCTGAGTACAATCGCCGACCATCTCAAATTCAACATCTGCGTCGTGGATGATCAAAGAAAGACGATCATTGAAGGGCGTGATTTGAAAGAACTGCGAACAGAACTGATACGCAGGTCTCAGGCGGCAGTCGCAACTGCTGAAAAATCGGCAGCCGCAACCGGTCCAACCCCGGAAGAAGCGAAATGGCTGCGCACGGGTTTTAAGGCGTGGGAGTTTTTCGACATTCCGGAGCACATCGAAATCAAACGTGCCGGAATGTTGTTACGTTCGTTTCCAGCGCTGCGTGATGACGGTGAATCTGTCAGCCTGACGTTGTGCCAAACTCCAGAAGAAGCAACTCGAAGTCTGCGCATCGGACTGCGGAAGTTGATACTGATCTCGGAGCGCAAAAAGATTTTGATCCAGATCGGTAATATGCCGCAGATCGGGCAAGTGAAGTTGCTGTCTTCATCGATCAAGGGGCTTGAGCTGATGAATCACCTGTCACTGCTGATGGTCGAACGTGCGTATCTTCCAGACTCCACACTTGCCCGCAATAAATCGGCGTTTGATAAGATGCTCCAGCGTGGACGTGATCGTCAGGGTGTCGTGGCACAGGAATTTGTGCAATTCATGCCGCACCTGTTTCAACAGTACAACGAAACTCGCCGCGCGCTGGAGCAAACTCGCGGGCCGGGTTGGGATCATTTGGTCAACACTATGAAGTCACAACTGGCCGCGTTAGTGTATTCGTCGTTTTTGATCGAAACACCCTGGCCATGGTTGATTCAGTATCCACGCTATTTCATGGGGATTCGTCAGCGGCTGCAACGCTTGTCGTCGGGCGGACTCAAGACAGAAACTTCACTGGAAGCAGAATTTGCACCGTGGCTGGCGCGGTACGAACAGACACTGAAAGATCATCAGCGACAACATAAAGTTGATCCAATGCTGACTCACTATCGCTGGATGCTGGAGGAATTCCGCATTCAGATGTTTGCTCAAAAACTCGGTACGGCGATCAGCGTTTCGGCGGCGAAGCTGGAAGAACATTGGGCGAAGATTTAAAGTACAGGTCCTCTTGGAGTTCTTTGAAGCATGCCCGGACAGATCGAATTTTTCCTGCTGGGCCTTGCGACGGTCATCGATACTATTCTGCTGCTTGCGCTGCTGGAGCCCGTGAATCGATCTCAGGTCTCCGTATGGCTGAAGGCTCAGGTTGGAGGATTGTGGATCTGGCACGCATGCAGTTTTCTGCATGGATCGACATACGAATCTGTCGGACCGGTACCGGAATTCATTGATAACGTCTTTATGATCGGCATGGCTGCAGGTCTGCTGATTCTACCATCGGCCATGCTGCATTCCGCTCTGCGGCTGCAAAGTACTGGACTGACCCCGCATCCACCGCGAAGGGCGTTGTACATTGTTCTGTATGCGCCGGTGCTGTGGCTGATTCCTGCCGCATGGTTCATTTTCAATGAAACAAGTCGCGATTTTCTGGTCAACGTTGCGCCGCTCAAAAACGCTTACCTGGTCTGGCTAATCGCCGCCAATCTCGTTTCGTCCATCTTATTTCTGCGGCTTAGAAATCACCTGAGTGTCCCGCGGGCAAGGTTGTTTTTTATTCAGCTTGCTGCGGTCCTGATTCTGCAGACGATTCTGGCGGCCACTTATGCACTGCTGGCGCATGAATCTGATTTTGCCGCGTTGGAGCGAACGGCGACCAATCTACTGCCGCTTGTACCGGCATTGCTGTTCGCATGGTACGTCCTGCGACAACGCATGCTTCCGCTGGTTATGGAACGAACGCTCGTGTACGGCGCAGCGTTGGCTGTTGGGTTACTGCTGCATCGAATGACAATCTCAAGGTACTCGGAGAAGCTGAGCGAGCGTTTGAATCTGGATACGGTTCTGCTGGAAGCGATCGTCGTCCTTGGGTTGATTATGGCGTTTCGTCCAATGCGTCGGCGGTTGCGTGAGGCACTGCGGCACTTGTTCGGTCGCAATATTCTGAGTGTTCGCGAATCGACGCGACGTCTTTCACTAAAGATCGCTCAGGAGTCGCATCAGCATCCAATGCCATTGCTGGAGTGGTTCGCAAACATTGTACCGCAAGAGTTGGAACTGGACTGGATTCGGATTGTGCTGTTTTCCGGAGTTGCGACGCA
>JBDNFT010000410.1:0-3006 GCA_041689695.1 Planctomycetaceae bacterium
CAGTAGAATCGGCATTTTGCTAATGCACCAGCGACTTGGGGAGCAACGAAAAATGCGGGCTTTTAGTGGACTTTTAGGGTTCTGCCGCAGAACGAGACTCTGCCGGGATTCCGCGTTTGACCATCGCGCATTCTCGCCATATATTCAAAATGTCGTAAAGTTGTTTGGGGTAGTTGCTAAGGTGGATGGAGACGTCCACTTGCAGCGAAGAATCACAGTTGTCAGCACGGCAACCACTTTGAGTCTGATTTCAGGGAAGGAATCAAATCGCGAGGCATGACGCCGCTCGGTGACGAGCTATTGAGACAGTTGACCGGACGCGGCAATTTTTGCTGCAAGGGTCGAGGGGAAAATCATGCCGATGAAGTCATGGGCGAACAAAATCCAGTCCATCATATTCCTTTCGCTGAGCGTGTTGCTGTTTTCTTCAGCGGCAGCCGCGAAGGATTCTTCCGGCGTTGATCTTTCCCGATATGCGAATGCCGAAGAAGCCCGACAGGCTGGCGAGCAACTTGAAAACAGTCGTCAGTGGGTTGATGCGATTACGCTGTACGAAGCCGCGATCAAAGAATGGAAAAACGACGAAGGACTGACATACGCTCTGCGCAGGACTCGGATTCACTTTGGTGTCGATCGTCGTTATTCTGATCGTAGCTTTGAAAACCAGTTGCTCACCAAAGGTCGTGCTGAGGCGCTTGATCTTTATGAAGACATTCTTTCGCGTGTGCAATACGAATACGTCGACAGCATTTCGGTGACTCGCTTTGCCGCCCACGGAACCGAAAGTCTATACATGGCGTTGAAGAACGATAAGTTTCTGGGTCGCAATGTGAAACTCGGCAATGAAGACGGAGTTGAGCGAGTTCGTAGTCTGCTGATCAAGGACTACTGGAATCGTCGGCTTGAAACGCGGCTCGACGCTCGCGCTTCGATCACAAGCGTTTGCGATCTGTGCAATCGTGAGTTGGGGATTTCGGGCACAGCCATCGTTATGGAATACATCTTCGGCGGTTGCAACGCTCTTGACGAATACAGCAACTTCCTGACACCAGATCGCTATAACGATCTGTTTGGGAGTATCCAGGGTGAACTTGTGGGAATTGGCATTGAGATGAAAGGCGTGAAAGGACGCGGGATGCATCTCGTGAACGTTTTGTTGGACAGCCCGGCGGAACGCGGCGGCCTGGAACCGAACGACTATATCGTGGAGATTGACGGAACAGACTGCAGAGATCTGAGCACAGACGATGCGGCTCGCCTGCTTCGTGGTAATAGTGGAAGTCAGGTCAAGCTGACGTTTGAGACTTCTTCAGGGACTGAAAAATCAAACGTGTTCACTCGCCAGCGAGTTCAGATTCATAGTATTACACGCAAAGTGATTCTCGATGAAGCCAGAGGCATCGGCTACATCCGCATGGAAGGTTTCCAAAGCAATACCGCTGAAGAATTGGATGTTGCTTTGCGAGAATTGGAACGAAAAGGCATGAAGGCTCTGATTTGGGACCTGCGAGGTAATCCTGGTGGTTTGTTGGAAACCGCAGCGGCCGTAATCGAGCGATTCATTGATCGGGGAGTATTGGTTTCTACTAAAGGACGAGCACCAGAACAGAGTCAGGTCTTCCAGGCGCACGGAAATAATGTTCGCCACTATCCGTTGACTCTTTTGGTTGATGAAAACAGTGCGAGTGCGAGTGAAATTGTGGCAGGAGCGATTAGAGATCATCATCGCGGAACGATTGTCGGGCGAAAGACGTACGGAAAATGGTCTGTGCAGAGCATCATCCATCTGCCAGGCGAAACCGGATTGAAACTGACCACTGCGAAGTTCTACTCACCGGATGATCGGAACTATGCTCATGTCGGGCTTGAGCCGGACGTCACAGTTCCGTTACCAGAAGAGACGCACTCAGCGTCCTTTCGAGGCGAGAAGCAGGAAGAAACATTCTTTCGAGCTCGTACACCCGATGAGATTTCTGCTGATGCAGACGTTGCTGCAGCGATCGAAGAATTGCAAACTCGCCTATCCCGCAAATAGTTTGGGCAGACTGTTACTGTAGGCAAACGTGTGGCTTCACCACTGCTCCGCAATTCGCACGGTTCCAAACCCGCGCAAGTCTTCGAGGATTTCTTTCCTGACGGTATCGTCGCGATTGATTTCGCTGACGAAGCTCGCACGCTGCTTGTCGGCACAAACTCGGGCCATCTGTGTCTGTTGAACCAAAATGGCGACCGCCTGGTTGAAGATCGCAGTTTCGTCGGTGTGCGCAAACTGGTCTGGAGTGACAGTGGCGACATCGGTGTGGCGGTGCTTGGTGACAGTCGCATGTTGTGCTTCGATGCACGATTGAAGCCGCTGTGGGATGCTTCAATCACAGGCAAGATCGTCGCGATCGCGATTTCTCCTCATGGCAGTCATATCGCTTTCAGCAGCGACTCTGCCAGACTTCATATCGTCACGGCAGACCGCAAAGAGATCGCGAAAGTTGATACGAAGCGCGCGATGGAGCATCTGGCGTTTCTTGCAGAAGCGCCGGATCTGATCGGTGCGGCTGAGTTCGGCCAGCTCTGTCGCTTCGATTTGAAGGGCAAGGAGATCTGGAACGAACGTCTGATGAACAATGCAGGCGATATGTCCGTCTCAGAAGGTGGGAAGCGTATCTTTCTGGCGGCGTTCAATCACGGCGTACAGGTTTATGATCGCTCCGGTACACAATTGGGATCATTTTCCATCGATGGTATTCCCAGTCGCGTTTCAGCATCCGCTACCAAAAATCGGGTCGCCTTGTTGACGCTTGAAAATCGAATTATCTGGCTGAACTTTGAAGGTACGATTCAGTGGGCTGTGGATATCTCACAGGATCCACCGGTCCACATTTGTACGGGTCCGCTCGGCGATCGTTTGTTCATCGCGACGACATCTGGTTGCCTGCTGCAAGTGGCCTGGCCGTAAAAACACTTGGGAAAAAATGCGAACTTTCACACGTCCAGCTACCTCTCAATACCAGC
>JBDNFT010000411.1:0-4229 GCA_041689695.1 Planctomycetaceae bacterium
GCCATCATCGCTTCCTGCTTGAAGCGAGCCACCAGATCCTGCCCCGAATGCGCCATCAGAGCGGGCTTCATGATCTTCACGGCGACATAGCGTTGCAGCGTTGTTTGCTCAGCCAGATACACATCCGCCATTCCACCGCTGCCCAGCGGGCGCAGCAATTGAAACTCGCCAAGCTTTTTTCCTGTCAGATCATTGTCTGCCATAAATCACCCGCCGAACACTAAGTGCGTTATTCACGTCGGTCCTGAACACCGAAATGGTAAGTCACGCCCGGAATCTCTGACATCAACACTTCAACTTCGTTGAGATCGCCATTCTTCATCAGGTAATCAGCGAGGATCATCACATGAATCCCGTCCGATCGTGCCCCCGCCTGTTCTTCGAGGAGCAGCTTTAAATCTTCCAAATTCACGGGTTCTTTATTGATTTCGATTTGAGGCGCTTCACCTGAAACCGCCGCTGGCTTCACAACGACATTGATAACTTTCGCCGTCTCAATCGATGTACCCGACATCGACGCTGGCAGCACCGCTGGTGGATTTCCCTGCATCGTGGACGTCACCATGAAAAAAATCAGCAACTGAAATGTCAGGTCAATCATCGGAGTGATATCGACGTCAGTGCTCGGCGCAGCACGCTTCTTGCGGATAAAGCCTTCGTCATCGTTGTCTACTTCATCGGACATACAAAATCTCAAGTGCAATATCAGGTTGATGAATTCGTATGACAGGCTTCCAGCCTGTCATGTCCCACCCGTAGCCGGATTCGTGAGAATTCGGTGCGACCACGGAACTCCCACACGTACCGCTACAGTTTTGTGGGTTTAACTCTTCGCACCAGTGCGCTGGCGTGCGGCCGCCAGATCCTCCAGCAATGGCCCCAAACCTTCATCAACAGATTCCTGCAACCCATTGATTCTGTTTTGTGCAGCCGTGTTCATCACGATGAGCGGAATTGAAATTGCCATCCCGGCAGCGGTTGTAAAAAGCGCGAAGCTGATGTCCGCAGCCAATTCTTTTGGTTCGACACCGGAACTTGCCGCACCGGCAATTTTCGCAAATGCGTTGATCATCCCAAGAACCGTACCAAGCAGACCCAATTGCGGTGCCGTTTTGATACTCGTCGAGACCCAACTATTCAGGCGATCCAACCCAGTCATGATGTCGCGCTCGAATCGCTCCATCAGCATCTGACGAATCTTACCGATCGGTCGATCACGATGCTGCACGGCCAGCGTTGCCAACTGCGGCAGAGCGCGGTTCCAAAGTGCCGGAGTATCACACAAAGCCAACGCTCCGTCGAAGTCATTGCGATCAAGACACTCGCCCAAGTCGTTAAGAAACGCCTGCTCAGCCTCAGCGCCCGGAAATGATTTCTGCTTGATTCTGCGAAACAGCAGATAACCGCAGAACAGACCCAGCAAAGCACACGCCCCGATCCCGAGCCAGATGGATTGCTCCACCATTTTCATCACGAACGATGCTTCCGCTTTTTTTTCCTGAGCCAGCATAAAGACTAAGCCAGCGCCGTTCTGCAACAAATTCATAGGTCAACCCGGAAAGACGAAAGAGAGTCACGGATAAGAAAAAAGAAAACTCACCAGCCCCTGAATAACGGGACACTACTTTAACAACTGCTTCTGGACATAAAACTCATAACCACTGCCAGCCTTGCGAACACGGAAATAAGTCTTGCGAATTTCCGCTGCCGTATGTCCGCCAAATTCCTGCTCAACGGTAGCCATCATCGTTTCCGTTTCTGACGCATAAAAATGCAGCACTCCAGCAGCGGATGCATCAATCCCCGCCTTTTGAAACAATTCAACGTCCGCCTGACGCCGCTCTTCACTGCCCTCGGCCCAATTCATAAACAATCGCTGCTCCGCACCGGCTGCACCTTCTTTAATCTCACGAGTCGCAGGCTTGGCCGCACTCATATTGCTCATATAGACCAGACGCCCCTCAGCAGGAAACATGGCCGCCAGCTCTATTCCAAAGAAATCCAACTGAGCCGCATAACTTTTCAGATCGCCTTTGTCTGCAAACTCCACAATCCATCGCTGCTCTCGCTTCGCGCCACCGCGGCCGGGACCCCCACTCCCAAGCGGCCGTCCGCCGGTTCCATCAGCGCTTCCGGGGCTTCCGGTGTTTTTGGAACCGGTGAATTCGTTCGGAGCGACAACGGCGGCGGCGTTTTCGGAAACTTCTACCACCTGCTCGACAACCTCTTCCAATTCTGTGACGTCCGTTTCTTCGTTTGCAAGGGACGGATCGTCGGATGCATCTTCAGGAGATTCAACATTGGGTGTCGCGTTCGGATCACCGTCTTCAAAGCCACCATCGCCGGGTGGCAACATGATGACTTGCTTCTTCTGCGGCGTGGGAAGCAGATTTGACAGCCAAATGAAGATCATCACGATCAGCGTCAATACAGCGAACAAAGCAACTGTGGAGAGCGCTGATACGGTAATGTCGTATTTTGTGAGCTTAATATGCGGCGAACGCACCGGACGTGTCGTACGGGTGCCGGGCTTTTCAGCAATCGACATGAGACGAAACTTTCAGGACGCAGGACAGGGATTTCGATCGACAAAGTGACCAGACAGAGAGGTGTACGCCGCGTTTTATCGAATTGAGGGCATTCTGACAAAGAACTCGCCGCTATCCACAGAAAAAATATCGCCCGGCCGCATGAAATTCTTCAGACTGCGCCAAATCCACTAAAACCCGCTTTTTGCTGTGATCTACTTTCCCGCTCGACTGCTGCCAATTGCTTACGCGGAATCGTCTCTGTATAACGACACAACGACCGTCCTGTTTAGGAACTTGCCAGAGTGGCGAGAATGTCTCGATTCCTGTTTGCATGATCAATCAACAGACCAGGCCGAAGTTCCGGCAGAGAAGCGCCATACAGAAACCAAAGGAACTCAGATGCGCTCGTTGCGGGCATTGAATCGCTGGAATAAACGATTCCCTTCGTCGAAATCCGTGAGACGCGGGTTGACGCATCTGGAACTGCTGCTCGTATTGTGCGTGATCCTGTTGAATGCGGCACTCTTCCTTCCGTTTATTCAAATCGCCCGTGAATCCGCCCGGCGAGATCAATGCAAGAACAATCTCAAACTCATCGGACTGGCAGTTCACAATTACAACGACGTCCACGGATGCATTCCTGCGGGATTTGAAGTCCCACCTGAGGGCAATTATCTCGGCTGGGGTTGGAATTCCAAAATCCTGCCCTACATGAACGCGGAGGATCTTTATCACAAGATGGAACCTCATATCGCCAAAGGGATTTACGGTCTGCCGAATTCACCCGAATTCCAACAGCGACTTCCAACATTTACGTGCCCGTCAGACATCGGTAGTAAGACGGCGGCTCATGCAATGATTGTCAGTGAGAAGGTCGCCAATGGAATCGTCACCCCAGGAACGGAGGACTGGCGAAATCGACTCCCACATTCCAGTTACTTCGGCAACGCCGGATACCTGCAAGTGGACGCTGGCGGCATTCAGTACAATACGGCGGGCACCCCAACGTCGATCGTGCCACTGATTAACGCGGGAAGCCTGGGACATTTTGGGATGAACCCCTCGCTGAAACAAAGATATTGCGAGCAAAAAAATTTCGGCGGATACTTCGGTCAGAACAGCTATCTCGGATTCGCAAAAGTTACGGATGGAACGAGCAACACGATCATGGCCGGTGAGCGATATTCGCCAACCAATTCAACTTCCGATGCCGTTGGTCACGGAACATGGGTCGGCGTTCCCGACTGCACTCGCGCTCAAGGCTTGGCGATGGTTCTGGCTGACGCGAGCGTGCGAATGAATATCGGAATGCCGCACCGCGAACAGACGACCGGCTTTGGAAGCCTGCATCACGGCGGTGCGTTTTTTCTACTCGGTGATGGGAGTGCTCGATTCATCAAGCAAGAAGTTAATTTGGAAGTGTTCCGAAATCTGTCGGTGATTGACGATTGCCAAAGATAAATCGACTGTCTTACGCGCTAAGATCCCGAGTTCAACATTGGATAACGGAAATTGAAAACTCGGGTAGCCTCATCGCTGCTGGAAGGAATTCTCATGTCACTGTCTCGAATGGTTTTGTTGTTGGGTTTGCTGATCAATTTGAGTATTCCTGCGTTCGGCGATATCGCCGCCGGCCCCCGTGCGCGACCAAAGCCGCCGATGGTGGCACCAGTCAAGGTCGTCGAAGGGAAAGTCGAC
>JBDNFT010000412.1:0-7510 GCA_041689695.1 Planctomycetaceae bacterium
CGCCGCCCATGCCACCACCCATGGCTTGGCCACCGCCGCCGCCGCCCATTCCTCCGCCGCCCATGCCACCCATGCCTCCGCCGCCCATGCCGCCCATTCCTCCGCCGCCCATGCCGCCAAATTGCTTCAGCACTGGAACGGCAACAAAGGCTTCTGGGAGCTCCACGGTTACAGGCTCTTCACTTTTGTTGGTAACCAGCAGAAATCCACCCTTGGAGTCTTTCGGAACCAATTTTGTTTCCAATTGTCCTTCTTCCATACCCTTGAAGAACTCAACTTTTTCAGCCGTTGGGTCAAATTTCGGCTTGGTAATAACAGGCTTGCGAGCTTCAGAACTCTTCGTTCCTGCCTGCGAGATCCCGCAAATTGAAATTGAAGCTGCGATGGCCCCAATCATGAAGAACGATCGACTGAGAACTGCCTGGCGTAAGTACATTTGATAACTCCTGACCGCTGCGACATTCGTGAATTCGATTTCCGAACAGCCGGAAGGCGACCGCCGCATTGTTGTGAAAACGCAATATCCTCGCAGGGATCAGGGAGTTTATCGCTGTTTTCCTGGCGTTAACAACAAAAAAGTCCGTCTCCTGCAGGAACTCTGCAACTATCTCTTCCTGCAATTCCGACGACGTTGGCACTTGCGAATCTGCTGAATCCTCGCGTTTAACCAGCAGAATCGCCTGTAACAGTCAGGCAAACCTCAAAGTATTCGATGTGCTCGAAAAACCCAGGATTTTTGCTGAGCGTCAAAATGGTGCGTCGGGAATAGGCGACTTACTGGCGTCCGAAGACGTGTGTGGGGATCTTACGTTTGAATTTGCTGGTGCTTAGAAATCCATGTTCAAAACTGAGTTTTCGGTTGAGTTAACGAATCCCTTCAGAATTTCCCAAATGCACCATTTGATTTCCTGCAGCGCCGCCGATAAATTGCCAGCATCGGACGATTAGCTCAGTTGGTTAGAGCGCCACGTTGACATCGTGGAGGTCGTTGGTTCGAGCCCAATATCGTCCACTGTTTCACCGTAAGGACTTACGTCAATTTTGGCGAAGTCCTTTTTTGTTGGTTCAGGAAAAACTGACACAAAACTGACACAGCATTGAGTTTGCACCGCTGGGCTGCCAAAGACGCACATCCTACGATTTCAGTTCCTATGTTGGCTGATAATCGAGGAAATTTGCCATGGCAAGTGTCGCTTTAGATCCCGTGTCCGACCAGTATCACATCCGCTTCCGTTTCGCCGGTCAGGCTTTCAAAAGCTCGCTGAAGACCGAGGCGACACATATCATGTCAACACCCAAGCACAAATAATCGTTCTGCCTCAGCCACGACGCGGGCCATTCATTTTATTTCTGCATGGGTACTTAAAACCTTACACCACGACGTCGCGGGGTTGGTCAATAAGTGGGATATATTTGCCGTTGATCACGTCAGTCGAGCAAAACCGCTGTGGCGAACCGGAACGCCGATCGATTGCAGTCGTTGCTGCACATCGCCGAGGCGAATCGCTTCCGCCAGTTCGGTGAAAACGGGTTCGAGTGCCGCGAGATATCGCGTGATGTGATGTTCCTTGTGCGCGTAGCTGGGATAAAACCCGCTGCCGGTGAGGAAACCTCGCTCCAGCATCCGCGCCGTCAGCAGCGTTCCCAGCGCGGCCGCTTGCTCATGATCGAAACTCAGGTGCAGCAGCGCCGGGTGACCGGAGATTTTCACCGGCACTCCCAATCGCTGGCCAAGATTCTTCCAGCCATCACGCATCAGACCGCCGATGTGAAGGGTGTGAGCAGCGATGTTGACCTCGCGCAGTTTCCGGATCGTTGCCAGGGCCGCCGTCGGACCAACGGCTTCCGTCCAATAGGTGCTTGAAATGAATGACGTTTGAGCGGCGTCCATGACTCGTCGCCGACCGATGATCGCAGCCATCGGGTGACCATTGCCGAGTGCTTTGGCGAAAACGGCGATGTCCGGCATCACGCCGTACTTCAGATGCACGCCACCGAGATGCATTCGCCAGCCGGACGAGATTTCGTCGAAGACCAGCGTCGCGCCGGAGCGGTCGCACAGTTCGCGAACACCTTCCAGAAAGCCCGGCTCGGGATCAGTCGAACGAGTCGGTTCCATCACCACGGCCGCGATCTCATGGCCGTGGCGCGCGATGAGCTGCTCAAGTTCGTCCAGTCGGTTGTAAGTGAATGGCAGCGCGGTCCCGGCGAGTCCGCGCGGAACACCCGCTGGTGCGAGGCCTGGCAACAAGTGCCCTTGCAGGCTGTCCCCCGCACCGGCCGGATTGACGTTCGCCGCCAAATACCAATCGGACCAGCCGTGATAGCCGCAGAAGGCAATCTTGTCGCGCCCCGTCGCGGCGCGGGCGATCCGGACGGCAACCGCCATCGACTCGCCGCCCGAACGAGCGAAGCGCGCCTGCTCGGCCCACGGATGTAACTCGATGAGCAGCTCAGCCAGCTCAACTTCCTCGGCGGCATTGAGCGTGGACATCGAACCGAGCGCGATGCGTCGCTGCACCGCCGCCGTGACATCCGGGTCGGCGAATCCCAACAGGCACGAGCCGATGCCGGAGGTGGTCATGTCGATGAAGCAACGACCGTCGAGATCAATCACTTCGCAACCGCGTGCCTGGCGGGCGTATGCCGGCCAGAGTCCCGGAGCGAACATCTCGGGACGCTTGCTGAGCAGTTGCGTGCCGCCGGGAATGATCTGCTTGGCGCGTGTGTAGGTCGCTTGCGTCCGCGCACCGACGAGAGCGTTCGGCGCGGGTTCATCCGTTCCGAAGCGAACATTGAACGCCGTGGTCGCGTTGCGCCAGAAGAGATCCTGAATGTCGTCGGCGGACCACTGGGCAATTTCGGCGGCGTGCTTCATTGACAGCAACTGTTCGTAGATCGCCAGGATCGGTCGGCCGTCGCAATGAGGAAATTGCAGGTGGAAGCGATCGACATCCACATATTGCCACGCTCGCCCCAGCGCGGCGTACTGTCCGTGAAAGTAAGTGGCATCGACGCCATCGGAGCCATACAGAATCCGTCGCCGATCCTCGCGCGAGAACAACGTGATCAGCGGTCGCACGTCGGTCACGGCCGAGACGTCGTACCAGAGATTGGACATGTCGCGGAGCTGATCGATCGCCTGGCGGATCGGCCAATATGTAAAGCTACGGGCGCAATGGGCGAGAATCCATTTGATGTTCGGATAGCGGTGCGTTGTGAACTCACGCAGGTCCTGCAGATTCAGCTCGTCCGCACAACCGTGGAATCGCGAGAGATGCATCGTCACCCACAGTCCCAGTTCATTGGCGAGTTCCAACTGTTCGTGCGGCAGGAATTCATGAATCCGACACTGCGCGATATCGCCCGTGACGGAGAACACCCGGTAAGGCTTGAGTCCGATGAATCCCTGCTCGCGCACGTCGCGCTCGATGTCCTCGACGCGGCACGATGGAGTCACAAGCCGATTCATGCGGGATTGTGGATCCTGCTGGACCTGTTCGATGCACCAACGATTGTGCGCCGTCACATCTATGCCCTGGATAGGCGTCCCCAGCACAAGAAAATGGGTCTCACGACCGGGATACAACCGGGCGGCCCACTGTTGCAGCGCTGAGAAGTCGGTATGTCCCCACGCACTGGACGGAGACGCGGCCGGCGTCAGATGCTCGGGATGAAACATGTGGATGTGCGCATCGAACACGCGATCCGGAACGAAGTCTTGCAACTCTTCATCCCAAATCTGTTGATCGTGCGCGGAATAGTCGTGGAGGGAAGCGGGCATGATGTATCTCGAATAGTCAATGCTGTGATCGTCTGGGATTCTCTCGGTGAGCCGCCTTCAATTCATGAATCACCTCCGATGGCTTGCCAACTGTGCGATTCGACGCTGGCCAGAGCGGCCAGATTGACTCGCAAGGTCTGCAGGCCTTCGGCCAGGGTGCAAAGCGGGCTCACGCGGCCTTCGACGGCATCCAGAAAGCGACTGGCCTGTATAACAAAGGCAGCATCGCGCGGTAGTGTTTCGTACGGCTCGTCGTGCCACGGTTCGTCCGGTCGAACCATCCAGCGCCAGCGCTGCGCGTGCGATTCCCAGCGAACCGCGCCCCGTTCGCAGATGACGGTCAGCGTGAGTTCGTTCGGGGCCTGATGTTGATTGAGGCTGTAGCTGCCGAGCACTCCGCCCTGGCGTGTCAGCACATGCACCGTATCCTCGACCGTCACGTCGGCGAGCACCTGATGCGCCGCATCGGCCACGAGTCGCTCGATCGGACCCACCAGCCATTCGCCGGCATTCAGCACATGCGTGAGCGCGTCCTGGATCGCGCCGCCGCCTGTCGCGAGATTTGCGTAATAGATGTCGCGATAGGCGGGACGATACGTTGGAAAATTCTGACCACAGACGGCGACGATCTCGACCGGTTTTCCGAACCGACCGCTCAGCAAGGCTTCTCGCATCGCAGCCAGGGCTGGGAAACAGCGATAGACATAGGCCACGCCGACCACGACGCCTTGCAGGCGGACGGCGTTTTCCAGGTGATAAACGCCGTCGGTGCTGGTGCTGAGGGGTTTTTCGATTAAGAGATGCCTGCCCGCCTCGGCGAGTCGCGTTGCGATCTCCAGATGTCGATTCGCCGGCGTCGCGACAACTGCCGAGCGCGTTGTGAGTTGGTTGCTCGGCAACTCGCCGCCGAGTCGCGGAGCGAATTGGCCACAGCGCGGATCGGCCAGGGCCTCCTCAATGTCGGCGAATCCGGGCACGCCGTAGCGTTCCGCGATCGTGGCACGCAGCGTCGCGTTGACTTCGACAAACGACACCTCAGCTCGTCCCGTCGATTGGAAGCAACGCAAATGCCGCTCGCCAATTGAACCGACACCCACGATCAGAACCGCATGCGGCAGCGTCATGACGGGCTCTCCAAGCGAGCCGCTTCAGTTGCGATGCGGTTTTCGAAGGTGAAGCCAAGCGGGGCGTAACGCTCTTGAATTTGCTCCATTTGGTACGGAATCCCCGCCACCACGCTCAGATCTCCGGAGCCCAGCATCAGCACATCAATGCCGCGCACGCGAGCAATGGCGGCGGCCTGATCGAGCGCGTTGGGGGATTCCAATTGTGCGATCAACAGCGTGTGCTCGTTGAAGTGGCAACAGGTGATGAACGCGGGCTCGCCGCGTTTCAGTTTGGCTTTGACTCGACTCAGTCTCATTCGTTGATTCCCTGAAAGTGGATTGGCGTTGACTCGAGGTTGCTGCATTCGAGGCTCAGGGGTTTGACGGAGGTATCCATTCAATGCCCGTGGCCGTTACTCGAAACCGTTTGGCTCGAATGCTTGAGCCTCCGCCTTCTTCATAATACACGACAAGCACGCTGCCGTCTTTGAGTTCCACCAGGGAAGGATAAGCACCGATGACGTCGTCGATCAGCACGTTGTCGCTCCAGGTTTTGCACTCATCGCGGCTGACACGCAGACTGGTGTTGGGAAGCCGGAAGGCCAGCACGATTGCGTCGTCCTTCGTTCTCAGGAAATACGGGCAATGGCCGGTGAAACCCATCGGCTTCGAGACAGTCCACGTCGTGCCGTGATCTTTCGATGTGGAGAACGCCATCTGCGGGCGTTGTGCAGCGTACAGCGTGCCGTCTTTCAATTCGATGATGTCGGTCTCCGCGTCGAGCTGCACGCCGCCGTTGTCGATCAGCACTTCCGGCTGCCAGGTCTTGCCGCCGTCATCGCTGAACGCGACGGAGCCTTGAGACTTCTTACCGCCTTCGGTGTATAGCCCCAGAATCAGGCGACCGCTGGAAAGCTCCCGGATCGGCGAGCTGCAATAATGAGTCCTGGAGATCTGCTGCGGCTCGGACCAGGTTTTCCCCGCATCATCGGAGGCGATCATCCACGAACCAAGTCCTTCGTAACCCGGGCCGCCCGTCTTGCCTCGCAGCGAGAAGAAATTGCAGATGATCCGACCGTTCTTCAATTGAACGATCGACGGATCACGATCATCGTCGGGTCCATCGTACAGAGTCCGGGCCGCAGACCAGGTCCGACCTTCGTCGCTCGACAGGCAGTACGCGATGCGTCCTCCCCTGGCTAACTGGGCGTTCGGCAACGCGACATGACCATAGCCAGCATAGAACACGCACATCAGTTGGCCGTCGTTCAGCCGACAGACATCCGGAAAAGCCTCATAGCCGCCGGCTCCGGCGTCTTCACACACATGCACAAACGCTGGCGGCGGAATCACGAAGTCACCGGCTGGTTTCTGCGCAGTCCCTGTGACTCGGATATCCTTCACACGGACGATCCCTTGGCTCCCATAGAAGCCAATTCGTCCTGCGGCCAGCGTCTCATCCGTGGCTTCGTACAACACTTTGCCATTCAGAGAGACCCGCAGTGTTTTTCCGTGACACGCGACTTCTGCCTCGTGCCACTGACCGGTCGGTCGGTCCGAAATACTCACTCGCTTGATTTCGTTCCATTCACTTCCCTGACTGTGCCGAACGAGAATGGCTGACGCGTGATCGAAATGAACGTAGTAGTAGCTGCGTCCGTCGATGGCGCGAATCATGAACCCGCATGCCAGAACTCCCTCTGCCCGGGGCTCGACCAGGAACTTTGCCCGCAACGTCACATCACTCCACTCCTGTGGCATATACACGGCGCGGGAAATCTTTTGGCGTCCATCAAAGACCAGCTCGCCGTCCTTGATAGCGACCGTCTTGTCAAGGAACAACCAGTCCTTCGATGCGTCCTGAGCCTGAAGGTCAACGACCAGCTCGTCTGCGACAAGCAACGCCGGAAACTGACCGAACGCCGTGACGGCAAACAAAAAAAACATCCAGACTCGCATGTCGATCTCCTCAGAAGTAGGGTGTGTGTTAGTTGTCGAAGGGGGGAATCACTTCACGAACTGCAATGCGAACAGATCCGCATCTTTCAGGCGGAAACGCAGGCGGATCGGTTTGCCAGCGAGCGAACTCACGTCGGAACCGTTTTTCCAGGAAACCACGCGGGCCAGGTCGTCCGTATTGAGTTCGCGACAGTCGGCGAGTGTGAAACCCGGAATCGGCTGGCCGGCGACGTCCTGGATTTCCACAAACACGCCCCCCGCAGCGCTGGCGGACAGGTTCAGGGTGAGCCTTTGGCCCTCGAACGTAAACGGCTTCGTGGTAAGTTCGCCCGGCTGATAGCCAGCATGCACGGCAACGAGGCCATCGGTCCGGAACGTCAATCGCTGAAGATGATGCGTCGGCTGCCCGTAAGCCCGTTGAACGTAGATCGACATTTCCGTCGCACCAGTGGGCACAAGGCCGCGAGCCGGATAATTCGACCGGGCTGTCCAGTTCTTCAAATCAGTCCCGGGCCGGACGAGCGATTCGAGAAACGTCCGGTCGTAGTGATCGCCTCCGCGACTGGTCAGCAGCACGGCGTCGGAGGATTCCAGCTTCAGTCCGCCGTAGTTCTCCGGGGTGTCGAGTTGTAGCGCGGCAACCTGCTCGTCAGTGAGCGAG
>JBDNFT010000413.1:0-3554 GCA_041689695.1 Planctomycetaceae bacterium
CCGCCAACCAGGTTGAATCAAAAGCTGTAGTTGAGACAGTAAAAATAGTTACGCCATCTTGCAGTGTGAAACCCGACGATGAAAAATCCTTTGATTGTCATCACTGCGTTCCTGTTTGCACCTGCAAGAAATCTTCGGCACCCGTTTGCGGATGCGGTTCTCCAACACATCGGCACGCCCCCGGCGGGATGTAGGCCGGGTTGAGGAAGAACTGGGTGAGCGTGGACATAGGGTGTCGATCGATCAGTCAAATCGGCAATGTAAAATGTACGGGTATTCTTCGCGGGTGTCGGAGAGTAGCACATTTGCGTGATTTTCTCACCTGCTTCAGAAATGGAAAGTTCCAGCATCCAGCGAATTTGGCGGATTCGTGTAGACTTCAAAGAAAAAATGTAGCGTCTGTTTGTTGAACCCCGATTTCCGCAGCCGTTTCCGACGTCACAAGTCAACGGGTTGTATGCTACACAACCCTACACGAAATGGAATTTGATTTTGAGGCCGCCGAGCCACGGAATTTCGGTGTGATCTTTGTCCTGCGCAGCCTCTCTCAAAATAGGATTGTGGCAGCGGCGATCGAAGGTCACAATCAGAGTGCGATTGGGGCGAACTTCGGTGCGGTAACTGTGGTACTCGGCGCAGCCCTCCAGCAATCCTTTGACAAAACCCATTTGCCGATTTTCGGGGGGAATCCAAAACCGTCATTGACGGAGCGATCTTCTCTTACGTGACGACAGCGGGCACTGAGCCGGAAGTGCTGCTGCTCTTCGAGTGTGAAAAAGACGGTGACACACTGATGTGGCGAGGTTGCTCTATAGAAAGAAGTACCAAGCTCCGAACATGGCACTGTACAGAGTCAGCAAACTGACTCCAGCGATCACAACACCTGCCCGAACGATGGCAGGTGTTCCGGAGAGCAACTGTCCCAGCACGATTATGGCCGGAATGGCGGCAGTGGCGTAACGGGCCTGGCATCCCATGCAAAACTCTTCGGCACGTCCAATGTATGGTATCAGCAGCAAAGCTGCGCCGAGAGCGGATTCCGTGTCGGTCAGAATTCGGCGAAACCAACCCCAGAACACCAGTCCGCACGTCAGGCTGAACCAGATTGGATTCCAGAACTGCAGATTCAACAACATACCCGGTGTTCGTGCGTGTCGATACCAGTAACAATCGGACTCTGGCAGATACGTCGCCCAAACTGGCTCCAGCGTGACCAGTCGGTACCAATGATCCAACGCATTCACAGGTGGACGCAGGAAGTAGGATTCCTGTCCTTTGGCAAACAACATCGCGTCTCCGAACCGGATCCACTGAAACATCATAAAGGCACAAATACCGCTTAAGGAAATTGCCACGACCAAACAACCTTGCCACAGCCGCCTCAAAGTCAACCGGCTTGTTTTTGTCAGACTTCGGTCGGCAAATTCCATTGCGACAGGAAGCAGCATCGCAAGACCCACCAAACGAAAGGACGTTGCAACACCCACAACGACTGCCAAACGCTCACACGACCACTTTCGCTGCATTCCGTACAGGAACAGAACTTCCATCATCACAAACGGAGATTCTGAATAGGCCATCCTCCAGAAAAAGGTTGTGGGCAGCACCGCGAGTACCATCAATGAGACATCCGCAGTTTCGTCCCGTCCAAATCGGAGTCGCATCAGTCGATGATAAATGATCAGTGTCACCAGCAGGCAAATGTGAGACACAACCAGCAACGATGCGGCTGCCGAAAGTCCGGTGCTCTTCCGCACCAGTTGTCCAAGGACCGGATAGCCAGGGAACACCACGATGTTCGAAATCTGTTTCGGCTGATATTGATATCCATTGTCCATGATTTCCATGAACTGTCCGCCATCCCACGCCGCAAACCTCAACAGCAGTCTGTCCTGGCCGTAGGGAATCTCTCGCCCCGGCGTCAGTACTTCGAGTCCAGCAACAACCCCCAGCACAACAGGAAGCAGAGTTGCAACATACACTGCCAGCCCCATGAGAAAGCTTCGACGCCACGATGGATTCGAATCAGAAGCGGATGGAATCGGAACCATGGAGTTCCGCAGCAGAGACTCCACGGGCTGACTCATTCGTCCGCCTTTGGAAGCTTGCGTCGCAGCAGGAATGCACCAGTCGCAACCGCAGCAATTCCCAAAGCGACCACCAACAGAATCGGGATTTTTTTTGATTCTGCAATTTTTGATCGCTGGCCCGGACGAAGCAGTTCGTCGGCTGTAATTTCTAAGCTCTCAATGCTCGCCTGAACTTCATTCGCAGCTCCGCCCGTTTGAGCATATACCAGAGTGATCGGAATAGGATTCGCCGTGAAGTCCGCCCGATCGATTTCCTTCAGTTCACTTCCTTTGTCTGCAGCCCGATAGATCAACCTCGAACCTTTTCGTTCGATCTGGAGAATCACGTCTTTGGACGCGAAACTTGTTTCTTTGGACTTGTGGTCGTGCTGCCCCGCATTAATCGTGAAATGATGGGACACCAGCGACTGGCGATTGTCGGAAAACACGACGCGCTGAATACTGGCTCCGTGGGTATGTCCATCTTCAATCGAGATGGCAATGCCCGTTCCGTGTCCTGGTAATGGTTTTGGCACCTCCAGCAACGACGCCTTGACCGTGATTACAAAGTCACCGATCAACTGGGGCGTATATTTGAATCCGGTATTCTCCGTGGCAGGTGGCGTCACATGGATGTGCAATCCACCGTCCGTCGGTTCGATAAATCGTACATCGCCCATCACGCTCAGCATAACTTGATTGTGACGCTTGTTCAGAAACGATTCGGAAAAGGTTTCGGCACCCTGCGAACCACGATCAAGCCATAAAATGGCCAATGCGATCCAGAGCCCTCGAAGCAATACCGAAGACAGCGGACGCGGAATTTGAATATGACTGGTCAACGTTCACCTCGATTGTCTTGTTTCTTCGTTGTCTGCGAAGGGTCATCCTGTTTGAACTGATATTCGGAAACCACCACCTGGCCTTCGAAGGCATGTGGACACGAAAATCGCTTTTCTTCCTTCCATTTCAAACCACCTGGCAAAAACGGCCGCGAATATCCGGCAGTGAATCCCGTACAATCCACCACCCAGACTCGACCCTCTTTTTCTGTCAGAGCGTCCAGATCGCGTCTTTCGTTTTCGACAAGAACGGGCTTGCCTGTATAATGAACAACATTTCCTTCCGGCGTACAAAGAATCACACGGTCGCGATTCGCAGCATGAAATTTCATGCTGAAATACAGACACGAATGCAAGACATAGACATTCTCGTCCGGAGATCGAACGGAATCCAGCCAAGCCATGGCTTCACGAGTTCCCGTGCGAGAGTCCGCGTCAAGCTGTTCCGTATACCGGTGATGAATCCAGAGTCCATCACCGAACAGTACGACAGCCATCCCCACTGCGGCAACTGGTTCCAGCCACTTCTGCAAGTCTCTGGCCACCGCCAATAATGCACTCAGATGAATCAGGACGAAAAATCGGTACGCAATGATCGATGTGGAAGCCATGGACATTCCAATGGCCAGCGTTGCCGGTATCG
>JBDNFT010000414.1:0-2853 GCA_041689695.1 Planctomycetaceae bacterium
CAGGCCAGGAGTCTGTCGCTGGGAGTTCTCGGCGTATTTGTTCTAGCGTTTGTGGCTGGTCGCCGACTTGAGCAACCAATACGAATGCCCGCACCGGAAGCTCCGGTTCCTGTAAAGAAACAAGACTCAGCCGAAGCGCAGTTTGCGGTGGCGCTGCTGCACCCCACACGAATTGCAGCGTGGAAGAAGATGATTTCTGACTTCAACGAGAGTCCACTGGCAGATCTGGCGCGACTGCGTCTTGGAGTCGCTTTGATGTCTGGTGCGGTTCCGGACACTGAACAGGCGCTTGAGCAGTTTCGTACAACAGCGGACGCCAGTGGGCTCGGACCCGAAAAAAGTCATCTCAAGCTGCTCGGATTGATCGGGCAACTGTGGGTGCTGCAACAGCGGCCTCGCACAGAGGAAACAGACAGTATTACCAGTGAGATTCAAGCAATCGTGGACGGCTATGAAGACACCGACGATCTGGACGTTGCACTCAGCAAAGGACCGCAGGAACTAAAGTTGTTCTTTGATCGTTCACCGTTTGGGACCTCGCAGAATTCGGGATTCAATTTCGGATCGCCGTCCACACGCCCGACTCAGTTCGGTACGCCTCGCCCATAGTATTCCTGGAGCGTCACTTCATCAAACCGTGGCATAGCAGGTTGCGCACCGTGGCGAGTTGCCGCAAGGGCTCCGGCAGCCGATGCAAATTGAACGGCTTCCTGAATTGTGCGGAACTTCCGCATTGTTATTCGCCCCAGCAACCTTAGAACTCACTTAATAACAAGGAAAGAGTCGTCGTGAAACGCCGGAAAGTCGCCATCATCGGCGCAGGAATTGTCGGACTTGCACATGCCTGGTCTGCGGCAGAACGCGGTTTTGAAGTCACTGTTTTCGAACGCAGCTCGAAAGCCAGCGGCGCATCAATCCGAAACTTTGGGATGGTTTGGCCTATCGGACAACCCGCAGGAGAACTGTTCAACACCGCTATGGTCAGTCAAAAACGCTGGTTACGCCTTGCAGCCGAAGCTGGCCTGTGGGTAAACTCATGTGGCTCAATTCATCTTGCGCATCAGCCAGGCGAATGGCAAGTGCTTCAGGAGTACACGTCGTTTTCCGGCTCCACGGCCAGAGACTCTGGATTGAAACTGCTGACGCCAGATGAAGTTCAACAACACACTCCCGCGGCCAACCCGGTTGGCCTGCTGGGTGGTCTCTTCAGTCCGACCGAACTTTGCGTGAATCCACGGGAAGCGACTCGAACCCTTCCGACATGGCTGCAGGAACGTTATGGCGTGACGTTTCAATTCGACACACATATCGCCCGAGTGGATTCTGATGGAGACACCGGTAATGACATTCGCATCACAACGTCGCAGGGCTATTCAGCGTCAGTACAACGCGCGGTAATATGCTGCGGAGCAGAGATGCGATCTTTGTTCCCAACCGTTTTGCAGCAATCTGGTATTTCTCAATGCAAGTTGCAGATGTTAAGCGTTCGTTTACCAAGCGATGGGTGGAACCTTGGTCCGCATCTGGCCAGTGGGCTGACTCTGCGTCACTATCGAAATTTCGACGCATGTCCTGGTATCAAACAACTGAGGCAGCGTATCGCAGATGAAACGCCGGAACTTGATCATTTTGGAATTCACGTCATGGCTTCGCAAAACAATCACGGCGACATCATACTCGGCGATTCGCATGAGTACGGCGAGGCGATCGAACCATTCGACAAGGCAGAGATCGACGAACTGATCTTACGCGAACTGCGAAAAATCCTGAACCTTCCTGCGTGGTCAGTTTTCGAACGCTGGCATGGAGTTTACGCAAAACATCCATCCAAACCCGTCTTCGAAGCGATGCCGTTGCCTGGCATCCATCTTTGCACCGGCACCGGCGGCGCTGGAATGACAATGTCGTTTGGCCTGGCAGAGCAAATGTGGCAGCGATGGGCTGGCGACGAACAGTAACGGTTCGGATCTAACTTTCTCTTTGTGAAGCCTGAAGAAGTACTTATGACAACTCAGAAAATCAATGCCATCATTCTCGACTGGGCCGGGACGACCGTGGACTACGGCAGCCTCGCGCCAACTCGCGTCTTTCTTGACATTTTCCGCCAACGCGGAATTGAGATCACCGTTGCGGAAGCACGAGGCCCGATGGGTCGCGCGAAGCACGAACACATCGAAATGGTCGCGAACCTGCCGCGAGTCGCAGAACGATGGAATCAGGTTCATGGACGACGTCCCACTGGCGACGATGTCACAGCGATGTACCATGACTTCCTGCCGCTCCAGAAACAAATCCTTGCAGCGGGATCAGATGTCATCCCGGGCGTTCCTGAGGCGATTCGAACGCTTCGCGACATGGGAATCAAGATTGGATCAACAACTGGGTATACTCGGGAACTAATGGAGATCGTCATTCCCTTAGCGGCGGCGCAGGGATACCAACCTGATGTCGTCGTCTGTGCAGATGAGGTTCGTGCAGGGCGACCTGCACCATGGATGAATCTGCGCGTCGCCGAGATGCTGAACGTATATCCTCTCGATACGATCATGATCGTCGACGACACATTGGTTGGGATCGAAGCCGGTCGAAATGCGGGAATGAAAACCGTGGGGGTCACGATGTCCGGCAATGAACTTGGATTGACTCTCGATGCCGCTCAGCAACTTCCCACTGCGGAGCTTAATGCCCAGCTTGAAACAATCTCCGGGCGATTCAAAGAAGCTGGCGCTGATTTTGTGATTCGATCAGTCACGGAGTTACCACAGTTGCCTGGATTTTAATGAGTGTCTTCTCGAAACCTGAAATCGCAGATTCCGTGAACCTCTTAACGATTTCTAAACATTGCATTACATA
>JBDNFT010000415.1:0-3157 GCA_041689695.1 Planctomycetaceae bacterium
ATATCGTCTTTCAGAATCAAGCGACCGATGAGATACCCAAACGGGATGCCTCCCACCAAAACGGCGATCAAACAAAAACCAACAATCACGAAACCCATCTGCAGCCTGCTTGCGTTGACAACGTACCTGTTTGAGTAATCCCGAGGAGTATACTGACCCCCGAAAATTTCAACATCTTACTCGTTCGCCGGTTTTCGCCGCGAACGCAATTCCTCCAGCCGTATCCGGAACTCCGCCTCTTTGCCACGATCCACCGGATGATAATACTGACGATCGACACCCAGATAGTCCTGATTGACCCAGCCCTCGGCAGAATCATGAGCGTACTCATAGCCAACGCCATGCCCCAGCCTCTCCGAGCCGGCGTAGTGTCCGTCGCGCAGATGCATGGGCACCGGGACCAGTGTATTCTGTCGCACGTCCGCGATGGCCGCATCGATCGCTGCGTAAGACGCATTGGATTTGGGGGCACATGCCAAATATGTCGTCGCTTGAGCGAGATTGATGCGACATTCCGGCATGCCGATCGTTTCCGTCGCTTGCCATGCCGCTGTGGCGATGGGCAATCCCATGGGATCGGCGTTGCCGATATCTTCTGAAGCTGCGATCACAAGTCGCCGAGCAATAAATCGCGGATCTTCGCCGGATTCCAATAGCCGAGCCAGCCAATACAAAGCCGCATCCGGATCGCTGCCGCGAATGCTTTTGATGAAGGCACTGGCAACGTCGTAATGATCGTCACCGTTTGGATCAAACCGCAGGACTCGCCGCTGCATCGATTCTTCCACAACGGCCGCATCGACGACCCTGGTTGTTTGCGAAACCGACAGCACTGCAATTTCCAACGCAGTTAGCGCGCGGCGACCGTCGCCGTCGGACAGCGTCGCGATAAAATCCATGGCATCCGGTTGAACTTCGACGCCATGACTTGCCAGTCCTCGTTTTTTGTCATTCAACGCACGTTGCATGAGCGCGATTAAGTCGGCCTTCTGCAGTTCCTTGAATTCAAAAACCTGGCTGCGACTGATCAGCGGCGCGACAAGCGAGAAGAACGGATTGGCAGTGGTCGCTCCGATGAGCGAGATTGTTCCGCTTTCAACATCGGGCAACAGAATGTCCTGCTGACTGCGGCTGAAGCGGTGCAGTTCATCGATGAAGACAATCGTTTGAGTTCCATCGGCCGCAAGTCGATGGGCGGCGGCCTGCAGAACTTCGCGGACGTCTTTGACACCGGACGTTGTTGCGTTGAGTCGTTCAAAATGGCGACGTGTTTGTTTCGCCATAAGTTCGGCGAGTGTCGTTTTTCCAGTGCCCGGTGGTCCGTAGAAGATCATGGAACCAATGCGGTCAGCGTCCAGCATGCGGCGGAGCAGTTTTCCGTCCGCCAGAATGTGCTGTTGACCCGCAAATTCCGACAATACCGTCGGCCGCATTCGTGCGGCCAGGGGTTTGGCGCTGTCACGGTTTTGTTGTTCAGCGTCCCGGAAAAGATTCATTGTGTACTTTCATGCAGTCGAAATCCAAAACTGTAGCTCGATTTGTCCCAAATCGAGGACCAGAAAAGCAGGCTCTTGATTGAGTCGTATAACCGTTCTGGCCTGAGTATACTCGCGACCGTCACGCGTTCTTTCCGGTTGGCTACGTGGATTTCACAGATTTTTCCTTCCAACAGTCATAAAATGGGTGGCGGGGTTGATTGTTCACCGCCAAAATCTGGCCTGATCCACTTTCAACGCGACTTCGCGCTGTCTGAAGTTTGTGTATTTTTTGCCAATGGAGCCTGGAAGATATTCCAGGAGTGTTGATGGTTGCATTGCTGCATCCACTGGGACAAGGGTCTCAAATCGTCATCGATCGCGCAGTGGTGCTGGTTGGCCGCAGTGCAGATTGCGATGCGATCATTGACTTCAGTTCAAAGATCTCTCGCATGCATTGCGTCCTTGTGCAAGTCGATGCGAACTACTTTATTCGCGACCTTGGCAGTTTGAACGGTATTCGCGTGAATGGTGAACGCGTTGACAAAGAAGCGAAGCTGGTTCAGGGAGTCGAAGTAGCGATCGGCGACGTGATGTATCAGTTTCACGCCAACGTGCAACCCGCGCCGCGCCTGCCGATTCGCAACCAGGGAGCAACAAACAAGTTGCCAGCGTTTGTCGATAAATCGATCCCAATCATTGATGCAGAAATCATTGACGAAGAGATTCTGGACGCAGAAATTATCGATGCAGAAATTATTGATGTCGTTGAATTTGCTGACGATGTCCAGATTGTGGAAGTCATCCACGATGTCGAAGTCATCGAAGTCATCAATGACATCGTTGAAATCATGGACGATGTCCAAATCATCGAAGACGTGGATGTGATCGACGACGTTGACATCATTGAAGATGTCGAAGTCGTTTCAGATGCCGCTTTGCGTGCGCGGCGACGACGTCGATTAAAATAATGGCGAGCGTGAGGGCGTCAGCCCAATGGCACTCGATTTGACAAAGTAGACGTCACTCTCCGAGTGACGAAGGCCGCTAAACGCGGCCCTTGGCATTCATCACTCGGAGAGTGATGGCTACTATAATCGCAAAGACTGCCATTGGGCGTCACCCGTCCGAGTGCGATTGATTGCAGCTCGATCGCCGAAATGCCGCACTCTTGCCAATTGCTTCGCGTCGTAACGCAAATCAGCACTCGGCGAACCGAATGCTGATAAGGAAGACGAACATCTGTCTCGTTAGCAAATCAACTATTGCGGTTTTGCGATCACTGTTGCGGTCTCAATGACAGCCGACTGATTCGGCTTGTCACTGTGGTTGGTTGGCAGCGCGCCAATCTTTTTGACGACGTCAAGACTTGCCGCATCGGCTGTTTTTCCGAACGCTGTGTACTGGCGGTCAAGTGATTTCTGAGTCCCAAGGCAAATGAAGAACTGGCTTCCAGCGGAATTTGGATCGCTGGTGCGAGCCATCGACAAGACACCGACGACGTGTGGCATTTCGTTGAATTCGGCTTTGATCGTGTAACCAGGGCCGCCGCTGCCTGTTCCAAGCGGACAACCACCCTGAATCATGAAGCCACTGATAACGCGATGAAAAATCACGCCGTTGTAATATCCAATCTTTGCCAACGCGATCATGTTGGCGCAATGGCCGGGGGCGATATCCGG
>JBDNFT010000416.1:0-4633 GCA_041689695.1 Planctomycetaceae bacterium
CAATCGAAACTTTGAAGGCCGAGTGAACCCGCTGGTGAAAGCCAATTACCTGGCAAGTCCGCCGCTGGTTGTCGCTTACGCCATCGCCGGTACCGTTGATATCGACCTTGTGACTCAGCCTCTGGGCGTAGATCAGCACGGCAAAGACGTCTTCCTGAAAGACATCTGGCCGAGCCAAAAAGAAATTGCCGACACGATTGCATCATCAATGACGCCTGAGATGTTTACTGAACAATACGGCAAGGCCACGCTCGGCCCGGAAGAATGGCAGAAGATTCAGAGCAGCGACGCCGACCTGTTTGAATGGGACGAACACAGCACCTACGTTCAGGAACCTCCATTCTTCGTCGATATGCCAGTGACGCCGGGCGCGATTACCGCTATCGAAAGTGCTCGCTGCCTTGTATCGGTCGGCGATTCCACAACCACCGACCACATCAGTCCTGCAGGAGCGATCAAGGCCAGCAGTCCGGCGGGAAAATACCTACAGGCTCAGGGCGTAACGCCGAACGACTTTAACAGTTACGGAGCACGCCGAGGCAACGACCGCGTGATGACTCGCGGCACATTCGCCAACATCCGGCTCAAGAACCTGATCGCTCCGGGCACTGAAGGCAGCGTGGCGATTCACTTCCCAAGCGGCGAACAGACATCTATCTACGATGCCGCGATGATGTACAAAGAAGAAGGCACACCGCTGGTGGTTCTTGCGGGAGCTGAATACGGCACCGGTTCCTCCCGCGACTGGGCCGCCAAGGGCACCTATCTCCTTGGCATCCGCGCTGTGATCGCCACCAGCTTCGAACGCATCCATCGCTCGAACCTCGTCGGCATGGGCGTCCTGCCGCTGCAGTTCCGTGACGGGGAAAGCCGCGAATCCCTGGACCTCGACGGTACGGAAGTTTTCGACATCCGTCTCGACGACAACTTAAAACCACAACAAGCCGTTGAAGTTACCGCAAAGAAGCCAAACGGCGACCAAATCCACTTCGTCGCCACGTGCCGCATCGACACACCGGTTGAGGTGGTTTATTACCGCAACGGCGGGATTCTGCACACGGTGTTGCGGCAGTTGGCGAAGTAGCGTCCCTCGGGTTTACACCCGAGGCTACCGCACACGGCTACTCCGCAGCCAATCGCAAATACTCTTGCCACGTCTTTGCAACCTGGGTTTCGCTGCGGAGCAGCGGTGGTTGGTAGCCTGTGGTGCCAACCACAGGCAATTGGGCCAACAGAATCCACTAAACCCCGAATGGGGTGACGCTAATTCCGTCAGCCTTGCGTCGCCTCGTTCCATTCGATACCGTCGTACGTGATCTTGCGTCCTAAAATTAGCTACAAGAATGCGTCCGATGGCGACATATACGTGCCTCAAATATCATCTCATTTTTGGAACGCAATATCGACGACCGCTGCTGTTGAAACCAATGCGTAAAGAACTGTATGCCTACGTCGGGGGAATCATCCGCGACGAAGGTGGGAATCTGGATTCGATTGGTGGTATCGAAGATCACATCCATATTCTCTGCGGAATTCCACCGCGCATTGCGGTCTCGAATATGTTGCGCGCCATCAAGGCGAGTTCATCTAAGTGGGTTAACGACAATCGACGCACGGAATCCGAATTCCGATGGCAACGCGGTTTCGCGGCTTTCTCTGTCAGCAAATCGAAGATGCCCGACGTGGATTGTTATATCGAGAACCAGGAAGAGCATCATTCCAAAATCTCGTTTGAAGACGAATACCGAAACTTCCTGATTCGCCATGGGATCAAATTTGAAGAACGATTCCTGTTTGAAGATGAATACAGCGGATAAGTTTTTCCCCTTCCCAGAATTCACCCACACATTCTTCTGAGGACGATAAAAAACACAAATTGCGATTCATTGTCCTGTCATCAATCGTCCTGTCAAACATTGATAACTGCGATGGAACTCATGCGATTCCTGGGATTTATGCGTCCTGTTCCCAATCGTCCTGTCAAACATTGATAAAGAGACCGTTTGAATCAATGATTCGGTGCTTACTGCGATGGAGCCTGAAAGGCTCGGGCATATCAGCCTGGGGCAAAAGAATTCGCGAATGCGGATGATCGCCGCCCTGGGTTAATGTTTCATTTCGCGAAGAACCTCTATTCATGAGTTTTGAGTGCAAGCAGTGAGAGTCCATGCAGTGCCAGACTGTCGATATAAGTTGAGTCATGAAGGTGACTTACCAGTTGGCGTCCACCACCTCCGGTGACGACGACCAATGGAGACGACTTTTCCTTGAAGCGATTTGCGGCAGAAATTGAAAGCCGTTCGATGAGTTCTCGTACAGCTCCCAACTGCCCGATCAAGAGTCCCGCCCGCATCGCGTCTTCGGTGTTTCGCCCCGGTACTTCAGGCAAATCTGCTGGTTCTGTATCAACGTTGATCATTGGCAGACGGGCGGTATAGTCATGCATGGCATGTGCCGACAGTCGGAGTCCCGGCAGAATGCTGCCTCCTCGGAATGTATTATCCGACGTCATCAAATCGACTGTAGTCGCTGTACCGGAATCGACGACGATGACGGATCGATTTTCGGAAAGTAATTGTGCAGCAGCAAAGACGTTTAACAGACGATCGATGCCGACCCTGGATGGAATATCAACATCAACATTGATCGGAATCTGTTGATAGCTGGAGACCACCAGCGGCTTGCATTTTTCAAATGGCCAGTCTGCGATTAATTGGTCCTGCGTTTCCGGATCGCTGCCAGCAATGACAGCCTGAAGCGGCGAAGTCAATTCCTGTGTTCGCCACCAGGTCGATAGTTCGTTGGCCAGATGTTTCGTTTCGTCCAGCACGCAAGCGACAATACTGCTAGCCTCGATGCTGCGAGCCTCAACCGTCTTGTTCTGAGCAAAGTGAAAAATGCCAAACTTGGCTCGCGTATTGCCGATATCTATTGCCAGGACGTTTGAAGAAAGATTCATGCCGATGATTTCGTTCGAAGCGTATTGCGTTACTTCGGTACGTCCTTCTTCGCCGCGCGAGCGATCCATGTCGCAGGATCTTCTTCGAAGGCCGCTTTGCAGCCGGTGCAACAGACCCAGTACGAACGTCCCTTGTAGGTAACTTCCATCGTGCCCAGACCTTCTGAAATGATGCAGGTCTTTTCTGCGTACCCAGTGTCACTGACAGCAAACGAAGTTCCTTCGCGCTGCGTCGAAACGGTGTCGAATCTGGCGAAGTTCGCTCTGCCACGACGTTTGGCGACTTCCAGCAGATAGCGGTTATTCTCCTGCTGAGCGAATGCGAACTGCCAGACTTCACTGTTGTCGCCGGTGTCGTTTTGATCGAATTCCAGTCGGAAGACTTTATGCAGTTTGTCGTCGCTGCCCACGATTTCATGCACGGGGTCAGTGAAGTCGCCGGAAAACTCTTTCGTGACGCCGGCAGGATCAAAGACAGTTAAAACGAATTTACTCTGAGCCGTGTCCCATGTTAAACGAGCCGTCTTGATGTAAGGGCTCTTGTCCGACTGAATCGTCAGCGCGGGTTGGACAGGTTTCGTACGAAGATCCCAGACCCATTCGTGATTGTCGACAGCCTTGAAGTTCTCGTAATCACGCCTTGTGGTTCCTCGCCACTGCCCAAGCAGAACCTGCAGCGGTTGAAGCTTTGCAATAATCGTCTGAATTTGTTTTTCCGGATCAGGCTTCGAGCCTGCGTTTGTGGCGTCTGTTGAAGATCCTGCGACTCCGCTAAGAGTCAGTGGTTTGAATTCGAATTTTGGCTCATCCTGCCCGGCCGGTTCATCGCCTGTCGTTTGCGGCGATGGAGTTGCAGCCACCGATGAGGACTCAACTGTTCCTGTTGTCGGCGATGCCGCTGACGGGAGGGATTCAGTCGCAGTTGGGGCCGACGTTGAGTCCCCGCTGCAGCCAACAATCACATGCGCCAGAGTCATCGCGGCGACATATGCTCCAACACGAGACGGTAACGATCGTCGAACAATAGATTCAAACATCTTTATGCACTCCAAATCAGATCAGGCGGCAGGTGTGGTATCGACTTCGAGGCCAGCGTCGTTCCAGCCGCGAAATCCGCCGTCCATTGAGATAACATTTGTGTAGCCCATCTGCTGAAGATTCAGGGCTGCCAACGCAGATCGATAGCCACCTCCGCAGTACAGAACAATCGGAGTCGCCGTATCGGGAATCTTCTCTTCAATATCGCGTTCAATCACGCCCTTACCAATGTGCGTGGCTCCTGGGATTCGACCGGCACTAAATTCCCGGTCCTCACGCACATCTACCAGCACGAATACGTCGCTGCGTTTTTGGCGTTCGACGACGTCAGCCACTGTGCATTCTTTAACGTGCGGTCTGACAGAATCGACGATCTGTTCAAACCGTTCCCCGTGTTTTTTGGCCATTGAATTTCCCGTGATGAATCTGAGTTTTCCGGAACGCGTCACGTTTTTTTTGTCACCGACTAAACGTTGCAGTCGATCAGGTTCGGATTGTAGCTTTGCCAACAGCCTTACACCAATCAATGATCTCAGGATCTGCTATCTGCCGGATTTTTCGTTGGGAAATTTCTGCCACCTCCGGCAAACGCGGGCGCGAAGCCATCCACTTAGCATCGGGCGGGAAATTAGTGTC
>JBDNFT010000417.1:0-4566 GCA_041689695.1 Planctomycetaceae bacterium
AGATTCGAATTCTGGAAGAGATCGGCTATCTGACTTCAACGAAGCGAGGCCGCGAAGTGTTTTATGAACTCAGCGAACCGTTGATGCGACTGGCGTATGAAGTCAAAGAGCACAGTCTGTTGGGAATGCTGATTGAATTCCTCCGGATCTGGTACCGTCCTGAGCAGATGTTGCAGTTGCGATCCGCCGGCCTCTGCCCATCGACTCAAGCCTACATTGATGCAGCCTATGAACGGTCACAGACGCACCTCGACCCTCGCCTGAAACTACTGCAGGACGAAATCGAGAAGGCTGAGTCTGAAGGTCGCAGTCACGAACTGGCAACACTGTGGGAAGAAAAGGCCGCCGCATCGAACGAGGCATTCGATTGGTTCCAGGCGGGCTACTTCTTTACTACGGTCGATAAGGAATACGCGAACGCGCTCGACTGCTACGACAACGCTATCGAACTTGATCCGAAAGATGCCGCCGCGTGGAACAACAAAGGAAGCTCGCTATACAATCTTGGCCGTTACGAGAAAGCTCTGGGCTGTTATGACAAAGCCATCGAACTCGATCCGAGAACTGCCATTCCAAGATTCAATCGTAGCGAAGCGTTCTTTGCTCTGCATCGCTGGGATGAAGGTTTCTCTGCGATTCGCGATGCGTTTTCGCAGGGGAGCCGCAGCCTGGCCCATCTGGGAGATACCGCTTCTATGTTCTCCCTGATTTTCCGGCTCAGCGAAGACGACGAACGTTTGCAGTTACGAATCGGCACGCTGATCGATGTCTATCAACAGGCGGTCGAGCAGCAGAAGCTCAACGCCCCACAGCAGACTGTCTGGCAAAGTACGACGAACCCGTTGTCGCATCTGGCTGACGGACTTGTAAAGTCGCTCGGAAAGATTGAAGCCGAACGCGTCACGCCAGTCGTGTTGGAAAGCTATCTGGCCGCCATCGAACGGCGAGTTGCCAAACTGCCTGAATTCGAAATTGCCCTGCGGCTGTTCCGCTACGGTATCCGTTATCTGATCAGCGGCAAAGAATCCGAATTCGTCGAACTCATCCAACCTGAACGCCGCATCCTCCGACAGGCGCTGCATCTCAAACCGGAAGATTAAGGATCGCTCGATCAACAAAGGTGCGATCGGTTTGATCCGAAATCGTTTAACGGCGCTTAAGCCCGGGACACTATGACATTCCGTCGATGTTAGTCTATTTTCGCAGCAAATCGCTGCGTTCGGTGAGTTGCTCAAGCAAATCAGAAATTGCCAGATGAGCGCGGCGGGACTGGCGGACGATCAACAGGCGGTTGTGAATGTTGAGTCTGCCGCCTTCACCATCGATCTCAAACCATCGTGCTGGGGGTGCTGTTGAATCCATGACCCACTGCACGAGTTGTTGGCTCGTTGGAAGCTGCGACGTTGAGGCGGAATCACCTTTGCCTGATGATCTGCCTGTGAATGGCGGACGTGCAACACCCGAGCGAGGCGTCACAAGGTGGCCGATATCGTAGACTCTGATGGTAAGGTTCTCATCGACTTCAGCGGCCTGACGCGTCGTAATCAGCAGCATTTCGCTGCGAACTATGTAGTCAAGTTGCGGATCCGTTTGCTCCAGGAGTACATCGAGAGCGCTACGAATTGACACGCCTTCAATATGCACGGATTTGACCTTCACGTCGGCCAGGACAACACTGTCCTCGTCCAGTGCTGCCAGATCAGGCATCACAGTGAACGTTTCGCCTTCCTTATCTCGCAGGTAGTTGAAAATGGCATCCAGAATAGACTGCAGATCGGCTTCACCGGGGTAATCCAGCGGCGGACACGGTTTCTCCAGCGCGCGGTAGATTCGTTCGGAGGCCGCTCGATTGCTGGCTGAGGAAAATCCATCCATCGAATCGAGGAATGCATTGGACGGCGGGAATTCGGGATTTGGCTCGTCGCTTGTGACGTAAGATTCACCGTCCTTTGCTGCGAGGCTGGCAAATGGAATGTCATGTAATTCGTACTTTAAGAGTATTCCGGCTGACGTGACAACGGTCACAGCAGCGATCGCCATTCCAAGGATTTCTACGATCGGTGATCTGCTGCTGTTCATGAGTTGGTCCAGTGGTTTTCGTTCATGCAGGACGCGGCAAAGAATTCGACTGAGGCGAGCGGGGGGGGGAACTCTGCGAAATATGTCGCCTCGCCGAAGGAATCCGACCTGGGACAGGTCGGACTACGTAGGCAGATCTGTCCTCAGATCTGCGGCCGTCGGCATGGTCGAAAAGGAATTGGTCGCGTGGTCTACAGACTCGCTGGGCAATTCCTATTCTGCTGTTCGCCTGCGAAGCTCTTCCCGCGGTCAAACCTGTCCTTGATTGAAAACGCGAAGCAGCAAACTCAGCAAGCCGCTTTTCAGCAATTCTTGGCTGAAATCGCGAATTTTACTGCCACGATACGAAATGTAACAGCATGGCCACCGCTGGTGGATTGTCGTCCGCACTTGAGCTATCTTGTCGCATCGGCGACGACTCGTTTTGAGGCGTCAATTGATCGTTCAATGCCTGTCATTTGTAAATACTAGTCAAGTCTGGTGACTTGTCCTACGGAAATCCCCATGCAAACGTTCAAGAAACTGTTGGTCGCGAATCGGTCGGAAATCGCTATTCGAGTCTTTCGAAGTGCCTCGGAACTCGGCATTCGCACGGTCGCGATCTATTCCCATGAAGATCGTTACGCACTGCATCGCTTTAAGGCCGACGAGGCGTATCGGATCGGCAAGACCGGCGAGCCAATTCGGTCGTACCTGGATATTCCTTCGATCATTGCACTTGCGAAAGAGATCGGCGCGGATGCCATTCATCCGGGTTATGGTTTCCTGTCTGAGCGGCCGGAGTTTGCCAAAGCCTGTGCCGAAGCGGGAATCAAGTTTGTTGGGCCGAGCGTCGCGGTTCTGGAATCTCTGGGCGACAAGACGGCCGCGCGAAGCATTGCGATGAAAGCCGGCGTGCCGGTTTTAGGTGGCTCCGAAGAGTCCATCGAATCGCTTGAAGAGGCGCGAGCGATGGCCACCGAAATCGGTTTCCCTGTGATGATCAAAGCGGCCAAAGGCGGCGGTGGTCGCGGCATGCGTGCAGTGAAGACCGTTGATGATTTTGATCAGGCTTTTGAATCAGCTCGGAACGAAGCACGAACCGCGTTCGGTTGCGCCGATGTGTTCATCGAAAAATTCATCAACCGCGCGAAGCATATCGAAGTGCAGTTGCTCGGCGACGAACACGGCAACCTTGTGCATATGTTCGAGCGCGACTGTTCGGTTCAGCGTCGGCATCAGAAAGTCGTAGAACTGGCTCCCGCGCCGAATCTGTCTCAGAAGCTGCGAGACGGAATTCTCGAAGCCGCAGTCAAGATTGGCAAAGCCGTCAACTATTCGTGCGCGGGAACGGTGGAGTTTCTGGTGGACGTTGATGCGGCGAAATTCTACTTCATCGAAGTGAATCCGCGAATTCAGGTCGAGCACACGGTGACGGAAGAAATCACCAATATCGACATCGTAAAGTCGCAGATTTTGGTCTCTCAGGGTATGGAACTGGCACACGACGATATCGGGCTGGGCGATCAGAAGAACGTTCAGATCAATGGATACGCTGTGCAGTGCCGAGTCACAACGGAAGATCCGGCGAACAACTTCATGCCGGATTATGGCCGAGTGACACATTACCGTTCAGCGGGCGGCATGGGCATTCGTCTCGACGCCGGCAGCGCGTTTTCGGGAGCGGTCGTCAATCCGTTTTATGATTCGCTGCTGACAAAGGTGACAACTCGCGGACGACGGTTTGTGGACGCTGTGGATCGCATGGAGCGGACTCTGCGCGAATTCCGAATTCGTGGCGTGAAGACGAATATCCCGTTCCTCAGCAAAGTGATGGCACATCAGACATTTATCGATGGCGAGTGCACAACTCGGTTTATTGATGAAACGCCGGAGCTTTTCCAGTTTGATCATCGCAAGAACCGTGCGACGAAGTTGCTGTCGTTCCTCGCTGAAACAATCGTGAACGGCAACAGTCTTGTGAAGGGTCGTCCGACGTCGCTCCGTCGCGAACCTGCTCATGCGCCAAGCGTGCCGCGCGGCGTTGATCCTCCGAAAGGAACTCGCGATAAGTTTAAGGAGTTGGGTGCTACGAAATTTGCAAAGTGGGTACTGGATCAGAAACGTCTGCTGATTACCGACACGACCTGCCGAGACGCGCATCAGTCGTTGCTCGCGACTCGCATGAGAACCTTCGACCTGCTGGCGGTTTCAGATGCATACGCTCATTACTGTTCCGAAATGTTCAGTCTGGAAATGTGGGGCGGTGCGACATTTGATACGACCATGCGTTTCCTGAAGGAATGCCCATGGCAACGTCTGATCCAGATGCGCGAGAAGATCCCGAACATTCTGTTTCAGATGCTGCTGCGATCTTCGAATGCGGTTGGATACACGAATTATCCGGACAACATCGTGAAGGTGTTTGTGAAAGAAGCGGCGGACGCAGGCATTGATGTGTTCCGCGTGTTCGACTGCCTGAACTGGGTTCCAAACATGAAGGTCGCG
>JBDNFT010000418.1:0-3538 GCA_041689695.1 Planctomycetaceae bacterium
CGGAATTCGAAAGACAGATTCCGCTGGTGACTAAGTAGTGACGTGAACACTGCGCCTCAGGAATCAACCAGCTTTAACGGCCTGCCACATCAACAAACAACACTCCATATTTAACTTTCCATCGATCGAATAAGCACATGCCATCGAAAATTCGCATTGGAATCATGAGCACGGCTCGGATCACGAAGACCGTTGTGCCTCAGATGATGGCGTCTGATCATGCTGAAGTTGTTTGCGTCGCCAGTCGTTCACTCGACAAAGCCCAACAGCTTGCCGACGAATTTGGAATTGCCAATGCATATGATTCCTACGACAAATTGCTGACGGCTGAAAACATTGACGCCGTTTATATTCCACTGCCGCCGTCCTTGCATTGCGAATGGACAATCAAGGCTGCCGCCGCCGGAAAACATATCCTGTGTGAAAAGCCTCTGGCTGTTAACGCTCAACAAGCTCAGCAAATGATTGACGCGGCAATCCAGCATCAGGTTGTCCTGCTGGATGCAGTGATGTGGTATCACACGGCGCGAGCTCAGGCGATGCGAGAGATTGTGATCAGCGGTCAACTCGGTCAACTCCGTCAGGTCACATCGGCGTTCACATTTCCCGGACAAGCACTGGCCGATGACAACCTGCGATTTTCTGCAGCTCTTGGTGGAGGCTCGTTGCTGGATGTCGGCTGGTATTGTGTCGGCATGAGTCTCTGGATGCTGCAACACATGCCATCATGCGTATTCGCCACCGCGCAATGGCGGGATGGTGTTGACATGCGGATGAACGGTATGCTCTGGTTTCCGAAAGATCAGATGGCAACATTCGAATCGGGTTTCGATGCTGTCCGACGACGCTGGATGGAAGTGGCAGGCACCAATGGGGCTGTCGTCTGTGACGATTTCACAAAGCCATGGAATGCCGACAAACCTCGATTTTGGGTCCACAACGCCGATGGCACTTCGGACCAAAACGTAGTGCTTCATCCACCCATTGAGCGTTGCCTTGTGGATGCGTTTTGTCAGTTGATCCTGGCTGGGAACGTCAACCACGAGTGGTTAACATTGTCTCGGCAGACTCAGCAGATTTGCGACGCTCTGCTAAAATCAGCCCGCTCTGGCATGGTCGAGAGCATCAATGAGGCGTGACCCCGTTGATGTTCCGTGCAACATTGCGACGCTGTTGGATTTTCATCTGCCATTCATCAATCATGCCTTGCATGCGTTCGCGATCAAGGTCGTCAGGCTGGCATTCCAGCAGCGCGAGTTGTAACTGGCGAATGGCTTCACGCTCCTGACCTCGAGCATGCACAGTGAGCGCCATTTGAATTCGCAGGACGGGCATTTTGGGATGTTGTTCCATCGCATGCGTCCACAGCGAATGAGAATTCTGCCATACCGGCAAGTGCTGTAGAGTCAGAGTCAAACAGGCAGTGATCGAACCGACGGCGAGGATTCCTCGCAAGCTGTTGCCGATGGTCTGAACAAAATCTGGAGCTTCTGATTCGGCAAATTTCAGAACACGATGCACCGCGCCAGCAGCCATCGCAAACACGATGATGCTTGGCAGATACAAGTAACGATCATTCATCAAAGTCGTGATGCGAAAGAAATTCAGCACTGGAAACAGCAACAACAGGAAACTGCAGGCTCCCAGAATCCACATCGGGTGCGACTTGCGAATTTTCCAGAACATCAATCCGACTGCGACCCACGCCAGGCAGCCGTAAAAGACTTTCAGGCCGATGCCGCTTGTGGCAGGATCATACATCACGCACAAATCTGTTGGGCAGAACAACATCCCAATGTATTGCCACAGGATCGTTACATCAATTGCCATAATGTGCAGCAGACTGATCTCCATATGTCCACGCACGCCGCCCAGAACGGTATTCTGCGCGCCAGCGGTGTACAGCAACAGCAACAGCGAAAGCAATCCGGGAATCACTTGCCGTGCGATGGCAGTGGGAGTCTTTTCGTGTCGAATCAAGACATCGTAAAGCAATACAATCGGTGGAAATACAATCGCCAGTGCTTTCGAAAGTAGTGCGGCAATCAGCAAGCCAACATACCATGCATCCTGTTTGGCAGTGACTTCAGGCTTCATGCGGATGATCGCGGCCCACAGCATAAAGGCACTGCACAGCAGACCTTTGCGAGACGAAATCCAGACGACGCTTTCAATCTGAATTGGATGTATCAGGAATAGTGCCGCTGTCAGCCATGCAACAAACGAGTTGCCAGTCAGTTGTTTTAGCAGTAGGAATACCAGGACTCCATTGACCAGATGCAGCAGGACATTTGTCGCATGATAGCCGCATGGATTCAGCCCCCAGATCGAATGGTCGATCAGGAATGAAAAAATCGTCAGCGGTCCGTAATTCCGCGTTACAGTTTCTGTAGCGACGCCCCACAGGTTGGACGGCGACCAACTCTTGATCAGTTCATTTTGCTGAACGTACGAAACGTCATCCCAGTTCACGAAGTCGAACGCGACAGACCGCCAAAACGCGACCAGGCCCAGAACGACCAATAGTCCGCCCAGTACCAAAGTTTGATGGCGCTTGAAAAGTTCAGACATGGATGATGACTCAGAAAACAGGTTCAGCAGATCAGTGACCCTGGCGGACTTCCCCAATAAAACAGAAAATCACGCGACATATGAAACCTGGCACATACAGCAGCATGTACGTTGACTTTCTGAAACACTGAATGAATTCGGTCCCGGCGAAAAATCAGGTCGCCGCTACGATCGTCATATTCTTCGCGACATGAACTGGTTTCGGAGTTCGATTGCGATGATCATGCGACGCAGAGCTATTTCAGCGCGAATCTGCGCCGGAGATACAGATTCCTCCGCCGTGTTGTGTTTTGGAAGCTACCTTTCGGATGGAAAAGGCCATAGCAAAACACTGGGCAAACTCTGCAGGCGAGATGCACGAAGATGACCGATCGACAACCTGGCAAAAGCAGTTCTGTACTGTTTGCAGTCACGATTTTCACCAGCGCATTCCTGTTGTTTCAGGTGCAGCCGCTACTGGCAAAATTCATTCTGCCTTGGTTCGGAGGCACTCCGGCCGTCTGGACCATGTGCATGCTGGTTTTCCAGATGCTGCTGTTTGGTGGTTATGCCTACGCACATTTATTGTCGCGTATCCAAAGCGTACCACGCCAGGCGATCATTCATGCGTTTTTGCTGACAGTGGCGGCTCTGATGCTGCCAATCGTGCCTGATACCGGATGGAAGCCCGTGGGAGACGAAGCTCCCGGATTACGCATCACCTTGCTGTTGCTGGCGACCGTGGGAATGCCGTATTTTCTGTTGTCCTCGACCGGACCACTGCTACAAAAATGGTTCAGCACGGCATGTCCCGGAACTTCTCCCTATCGACTTTATGCTCTGTCGAACCTGGGATCACTGCTGGCGTTGGTCTCTTATCCGTTTGCTTTCGAACCTGTCTTCTCATCAACCGCTCAGGCATGGTTGTGGTCCGTTTTGTTTCTGGTATTCGCACTTTCCTGTTTGATGTGTGGTTGGAAGACAGCCA